>JALVWL010000023.1 GCA_027034965.1 Candidatus Omnitrophota bacterium | reverse complement strand
CTCTCCCAGGTCTGGTGCAAAGCCCGAGATAGACTTTGCGGATGTATTGAAGGAGAGCATTGGAAAGGTTAACGAACTGCAGTTGAATGCAGAGGCCGCTATGGAGAAGTTGTCAAAGGGAGAGGTCAAGGATTTACACGAGGTGCTCGTTGCAGTCGAGGAGGCAAATCTTGCCTTTATGACGATGATGCAGATAAGGAATAAATTGCTGGATGCATATCAGGAATTGATGAGATTGCAGATGTAATGATATAAAATTAAAAACTAAAAACGCAAAACTAAAAACCACAATGAAACTTTTGAGAATGGAGGAGAGAGAAGGAAGGATGGAGGATTTTTATTTACCGAGATATTTTTCTTTCTTAATAAAAATTTTCCTTCATTCTCCATGCTCCATTCTTCATTCTTAGGTTTTAAGTTTTAAGCTGTACTTTTGACTTTTGAGTTTTGACTTTTGAGTTTTATTTGGATGAGAAAATGAGTTATTGACTGGCAGGGTGAGTAGGGAAGAAGCATAGTATATAATACGAATTATTGTAATATATGGATGAATTGTTAAAGATTATAAAGCAGTTTGGGTTGGCCTTCTCTAAGATGACCTCTGCCCAGAAATTGAGTGTAGGGCTGGTCTTCTTTTCCTCGATTATTGTGATAGTCGCTATGGTGATATGGCTATCCCAGCCGGATTTTACAGTTCTCTATGCCAATCTGGATATGTCTGATGCGGCGGCGGTGCGCCAGAAACTCGATGAGATGAACATACCAGTAAAGGTGAAGGGCAATGTGATAATGGTTCCCAGTAAATATGTTTATGAGGCGCGGCTTGCCCTTGCCTCGGAAGGACTGCCCGAGGGAAGGGGGACGGGTTACGAGATATTTGATAAGGAGTCCCCGCTCACTATGTCCAACTACCTTCAGCAGATAAACTACAAGCGCGCCCTTGAGGGGGAGCTTGCCCGCAGTATAGCTACTATAAAGGGGATACGAGATGCGCGTGTGCACCTGGTCCTGCCCAAGAGGGAATTGTTTTCAGAGGATAGGACCCCGGCCACGGCCTCTGTTGTGATAAATGGAGGCGGTATATCGAAACAGCAGCTTCGAGGTATTGTGCACCTGGTGGCCAGTTCTGTGGAGGGGCTTTCTCCTGAGAATGTTACAGTGGTAGATAGTTATGGAACGCTTCTCTATGGGGGCATGGATTCCCCTATTGGTCTGTCGGATAGTCAACTGGACATAAAAAGGAGTGTTGAAAGGTATCTTGAGAATAAGGCGAGTTCTATGCTCTCGGGCGTGCTGGGACCGGGCAAGGTGGTGATAAGGGTCAATGCTGATCTGGACTTTACCCGGATAGAAAAGACTGAGGAGAAATATGATCCAGAGGGACTGGTGCCGCGCAGTGAGGAGACTAGCAAGGAGGTTTTGCCTTCTGCAGACGGACAGGGCAATAAGGAGCATACGATAACCAATTATGAAATCGGAAAGACAGTGGCGCATATTGTTGAGTCCAGTGGAAACATAAAACGCCTGGCAGTGGCAGTGGTTGTGGACCAAAAGAGCCAAGTAAAGGATGGAAAGAAGCAGTATGTACAGAGGTCAGAAGAGGAGATAAAGAAATTAAAGGACCTGGTGGCCCAGGCAGTGGGGTTGGATGAAAAGAGGGGAGATACTATTACGATAAGCGAGATAGCCTTTGATAAGACGGCTCTGAAAGAAGAGAAGAGTCAGGCCTCCAGGGATCAGATGATGGCAATGGCCGCTCAGGTGGGTAAGTATGCAGGCGGCCTGGTGCTCTTGTTGATAGGTATTATGCTTATCCAGAATACGATTAAGTCGATATCTCGTTCTCTGCCTTCGCCTCCTGCACCGGTAAAGGCAACTGCCGATAGAAGACCGCGAGAGCCTGATATAGGAGAGGTGGTGGGAGAGAACTATGATCTGGCCGCGGATGTCCTGCGAGAATATCTGGAAGGAGAGGAGGAGGGCCAGGAATAATGGCGCAGGAAGAGATAATCCGTGACCCATCTGCCCTTAGCCCTAGGCAGAAGGCAGCCATATTTATCCTTGCGGTAGGACAGGAAAAGGCCGCTGAGATATTCAAACGGCTGGATCCGGAAGAAGTAGAGATGTTGGTCCGGGAGATATCTCAACTAGGGCCTGTTTCAAAAGAGGTTACAGAGGCAGTTGTCAGGGAGTTTCGCAATGGACTGCTTGAAAAGCGTAGGCTGATAAAGGGAGGTCTTTTGACTGCCCAGAAATTGCTCACCGCTGCCCTGGGGGAGGAGAAGGCAATGGAATTGATTGCCAAGGTAGGAGGCAAGGCAAATGAGTCTCCTTTTGATTTTTTAAAGAGGACAGAGCCATCTCAATTGCTGAATTTTATCCAGAATGAGCATCCCCAGACTATCGCCCTTATCCTATCTTATCTAGAGCCCGAATATGGTGCCAGTATTCTGGCCTCTCTGCCCGTGGATCTGCAGATAGAGGTTACTCGTAGGATTACGACAATGGATAGGACCCCGCCAGATATCGTCAGGGATATAGGAAGGACGCTGGAGAATAAACTTTCTTCTTTGTTTTCGCAGGGCCTTACCACTACTGGAGGGGTGAAGACTACGGCTGAGTTATTGAATTTTGTTGATAGGAGCACGGAGAAGATGATACTGGAGGCAATGGAAGAGACAGAACCAGAGTTGGTTGACGAGGTGAGGAAATTGATGTTTGTCTTCGAGGACATTATTCACATAAACGATAGGGGAATACAGCAGGTATTAAAGGAGGTGGATACAAAGGAGCTTGCGGTTGCCTTAAAAGGTGCCAGTGAACCTGTGAAGGAGAAGATCTTTAAGAATATGTCTAAGAGGGCAGCTGAGGCGATAAAGGAAGAGATGGAATTTATGGGACCGGTGAGGTTGAAGACGGTTGAGGAGGCCCAACAGAGGATAGTTGCTATTGTAAGGCGACTTGAGGAGGCAGGAGAGATAGTAATCTCGGGTAGGGGCGGAAAGGAAGACGAGTTGGTTGTGTAAATATAAATGGGAAATTTTTAAAACCCAAATTATGCTATAGGGCATTGAAAATAACTAAAAACTAAAAACGCAAAACTAAAAACCGCAATGAAAATAACTAAAAACTCAAAGCTAAAAACTAAAAACCACAACTCAAAAGTAAAAACTGATTTTAATTTACACAGGTGAGGTAGATTTACAGGGAATAAAAGCGTTGCGCAGGAACTGGGAGCTTAGCCAACGATAAAAAGAAAAGGAAAAGAGGGGGAATTAAAAAGATTTAAGTTTTAAGCTGTAGATTTGACTTTTGAGATTTTAGTTTTGAGTTTTATTTTATTTAATGCATAATCCAGCTTAAAAGGATGTTGTGTATGGCAAAGAAGGTATTATCTAGTAGAGAACTTGAGTTAAGGCCTTTTTCGCTTGGCAAAGACGAGGCCCAGGATGAGGGAAGAAGACCAGAGGAGGAATTGGAGCTTCGGTTAAAGGAGGCCTATGAGAGGGGACTGAGAGAAGGGGAGCAGCGGGCATATAAGAGGCTTGACTCGGAGATAGAGTCCTTGAGGGGTATTATAGAGTCGATAGGGGAATATAAAAATGAGATCTTGAGAACGACTGAGGCAGAGCTGTTGGATTTGGCGTTTAAGATAGCTGAGAAGGTGGTGCAGATATCGCTTGAGAAAGATAGATCTATTGTACAAAAGATAATTCAAAAGGCGGTTCAAGAGGTAAAGGATAAATCAGAGATTACCATATATATTTCTCCTCACGATGAGGCAGTCATTATGGAAAACAGGACAAAGATCCTGGAGGGGATAGAGGGAGAGATAAAGTTTATTGTTGAGCCTACGATAGAAAAGGGCGGTTGTGTGGTCCAGACCTCCTCTGGAAGGATAGATGCATTGATTACGAGTCAGCTGGATGAGATACGCAAGCGTCTGGGGGCGAAGTGATAGATCTAAAGCCATATATAGATAAGCTCGAAGAGATAAACCCTTTGCGTTTCTGTGGCTATGTCGATAGGATAACCGGTCTGGTTATCGAGGCCATTTTCCCACCCTCCCGTATTGGGGATTTTTGCCTAATTGATACAAAGGATGACCTGGTTACTGCTGAGGTGGTTGGTTTCAGAGGGGATAGACTTCTCTTGATGCCTCTAGGGGATATCCGGGGCATAAAGCCAGGGGACGAGGTGATTTTGGGAGGTGAGGAATTATTTGTAGATGTAGGGACAAATCTGTTGGGTCGTGTTTTGGATGGACTAGGCAGGCCCATCGACGGTAAGGGCCCTATCGTAGGGGGTAAGAAGTTTCCCGTCTACAATAAGACCCCAAATCCTCTTAAGAGAAAGAGGATCCTTGAGGTATTTCCCACTGGAATAAAGGTGGTTGACGGGATATTGACGTGCGGTAAGGGGCAGAGGATGGGGATATTTTCTGGCAGCGGCGTGGGAAAGAGTACGTTTCTGGGGATGATTGCCAGATCAGGTCTTGGGGAGGTAAATGTTATTGCCTTGATAGGCGAGCGGGGTAGGGAGGTCAGGGAGTTTATTGAACGCGACCTGGGAAAAGATGCCCTGGCCCGTTCTGTCCTGGTAGTGGCTACCAGTGACGAACCATCCCTTGTGCGGATTAATGCAGCCTTTCTTGCCTCTGCAGTGGCAGAATATTTTAGATCTGAAGGTAAGGATGTAGTCTTATTGATGGATTCAATAACCAGG
>JALVWL010000022.1 GCA_027034965.1 Candidatus Omnitrophota bacterium | reverse complement strand
GGACAATAGGAAAAGCTAAAGATAAGAATTCACCATGTGGTTAAACTAAAAACGCAAAACTAAAAACCACAACTCAAGTTTTGAGGATGGAGGAGGAAGAATGAAGCATGAAGGATTTTTATTTACCGAGATACACCTCTTTCTTAATAAAAAATTTCCTTCATCCTCCATGCTCCATCCTTCATTCTTAAGATTTAAGCTGTGGATTTGACTTTTGAGTTTTGACTTTTGAGTTTTATAAGGAATGCATAATCCGGGTTTATCAGTTATAATGGTAATGCGTATTGGATAGTTATGTATAAGAGGAGACGGTTATGCGGCTCGATATAGTAGGGAAATTAGCTCAAGACAAAACCTTATCTGTAGAGGATGTGCGGAGCTTTATCGCGGAGGCAGTAGAGGGAAATGTCTCGGATGCCGTGATTGGTGCGGTATTGATGGGACTTGCCTCTAGGCCTGTCTCTAAAGAGGAATTGCTGGGCACAGTGCTTGGGTTATATGATTTGTGTGAGACGAATTTTGAGGCCAGAGAGGGTGTTGATACCTGTGGTACGGGTGGTTCAGGTCTGCCGAAACTGAATATATCCTCGGCCGTTGCGCTTGTCTCTGCGGCCTGCGGGATAAAGATAGCAAAGCATGGAAATCGTTCTATTACCAGTCGGGCAGGGAGTGCAGATGTCTTCTGGGCGATTGGGTGGCCTCAGGATATATCCATTGATAGGACGATTGACTGTTTCCAGAACTCTGGCTTTGCATTTTTGTTTGCGCCCTTGTTTTTTCCAGCAATGAAGGCCTTTGCCGGAGTGCGTCGAGAACTTGGCATTCGCACTATTTTTAATTTCGCCGGCCCGCTTGCCAATCCCTTTAGGGTTGCAAAACAGGTGGTCGGGGTTTCAGAGGGATCGATTGTTGAGGTGTATGCAGAGGTTATCAGAGACCTAGGTAGAGATGCACTCGTGCTTCATAGCAGTTCTGGTCTGGACGAGATAGATCTATTTTCAAAGACGTCGGCTATTATGGTAAGAGATGGCCGAATCGATAGGTTTGAGATAGATCCCCGGACTATTGTTGGAGGTCTCCTCGATAAAATTGATAGAGACGCACTAGTATCTAAGGGCAGGGAGCATAACATAGCCGTTTTTCGAGATTTTGTTTCAGGCAGATCTGGTGATGCATTTAACCTGGCAGTTGCCATTAATTCAGCGGCTGTGTTGATGTTGTGTGGGGTGGTTGATGATATGAGGCAGGGCTTTTCTATGGCAATGGATGTGATTAGTAGTGGAGGCCATTGTGATAAATGGAATCAGGTCTTGAATCTAGTAAAAGGAGAGGAAAATGCTGAAGGATAGGATATCGAATAGGGAGGCCAGGATAACTGTTATGGGCCTTGGCTATGTGGGACTACCCCTGGCCATTGAATTTGCAAAGGCCGGGTTTTATACCTACGGCTATGAGATAGATAGCTCCAAGATTGAGACATTGAAGGCAGGGAAGAGCTATATTCTTGACGTACCAGATGATGACATCGCATCTACTTTATCCCAGAAAAGGTTTCAGCCTACTAGCGATGCAGGGGTTATAAAGGATAGCGATGTGGTAGTGATATGTGTTCCTACCCCCCTGCGCAAGACACGCGATCCTGATCTGTCTTTCATTATATCCGCTGTCCAGACCCTCCTGCCCTATGTGCATAGGGATATGTTAGTCGTCCTTGAAAGCACGACCTATCCTGGGACTACTGAAGAGTTATTGGCTCGAGAGATAGAAAATAAGGGCCTTTCAGTTGGCAGAGATATCTATGTTGCGTTTTCCCCTGAACGAGTGGATCCTGCAAACAAGTCCTATAAGACGTCGGATATACCGAAGGTTGTTGGAGGAGTTAGCGAGATTTGCGGTGTCCTTGCCGAAGAATTGTATAAGGCAATAGTACCATCTGTCCATGGTGTCTCTACTGCAAGGACAGCTGAGATGGTCAAGCTCCTCGAGAATACCTTTAGGAGTGTGAATATAGGTCTGGTTAATGAAATGGCGATGATATGTCATAAGATGGATATAGATATTTGGGAGGTTATAGATGCAGCAAAGACAAAGCCGTTTGGTTATATGCCATTTTATCCAGGTCCAGGAATAGGCGGGCACTGTATCCCCTGCGATCCTATTTATCTAACCTGGAAGGCCAAGATGCATGGGATAGAGCCGCGCCTGGTAGAACTGGCAAGTGAGATAAACTATTATATGCCCCATTATGTGGTTGATAGGCTTGTGGATATATTGAATGAACACGGCAGGGCACTGTCCAGGACGAATGTCTTGGTGCTGGGAGTGGCGTATAAAAAGAATGTGGGCGATACAAGGGAATCCCCTGCCATTGAGATAATAAACAAGCTATTGGAAAAGAAGGCAAACGTCTCTTTTTACGACCCGTATGTCTCCTCTATAATGACCATCAATGGCATCCTTAAAGGCCTGGAGGATATCTCTGATCTGGCCAGCTATGACTGTTGTTTAATAACAACGGACCACGATGAAATTGATTATGAAAGGATTGTCGAATCTATTGATATCGTATTTGACACAAGAGGCAGGTTGAGAAGAGAAGGGATATATTCCCTTTAGTCTTGGAATGTTGAGCCTGTTTTTATGGTAAACTGATATTTATTGTAAGTTCAATCTTTTGCGCCTATAATGCCTATTAAGGTGGGTGATAAGAAAGGTATTTTTTGTCTTTATCAGGAGGTCATTATGAAGGAGTTTGATGTAAAGGATTTGTCTCTGGCAAAACAGGGTAGGGATAGGATAGAATGGGCGGCTATGGATATGCCTGTTCTGGAGAGGATTCGAAAGGAGTTTAAGAGAAAGCGGCCGTTAAAGGGTATCAGGTTGTCAGCCTGCCTGCACGTTACCACAGAGACAGCGAACCTTATGTTGACCTTAAAAGATGGCGGGGCCCAGGTCTGTCTGTGTGCCTCTAATCCCCTCAGTACACAGGACGATGTGGCAGCGGCCCTTGTGAAGTATTATAAGATACCTGTCTTTGCTGTTAAGGGAGAGGATAAAAAGCTCTATTATCAACATCTGCTTTCCTGTGCGAGTATAAGGCCTCACATTACAATGGATGACGGCGCTGACCTGGTTTCGCTATTGCATTCTAAGAGGAAAGATCTGGCAAAGGATATTATCGGTGGTACAGAGGAGACGACTACTGGTGTTATAAGGCTGAAGGCCTTAGAGAGACAAGGACTTTTGCAATATCCAATAATTGCAGTCAATGATGCCGATACAAAACACCTCTTTGATAATCGTTATGGGACGGGTCAGTCTACGATAGACGGCATATTGCGCGCCACAAATAGACTGATAGCAGGTTCAACGGTTGTGGTCTGTGGTTACGGATGGTGCGGAAGGGGAGTTGCTATGCGGGCATCTGGTATGGGTGCTAGGGTTGTGGTTTGCGAGGTTGACCCTGTTAGGGCCCTTGAGGCGGTTATGGATGGGTATTATGTTATGCCTATCAAGGATGCCGCCAAGATAGGGGATATATTTGTGACGGTGACAGGGGACATCCATGTTATAAGAAAAGAGCACTTTCTCGTGATGAAGGATGGCGCGATTGTCTGTAATTCTGGCCATTTCAATGTCGAGATAGATGTTGAATCTATAGAGAAGATAAAGAAGGCAAAGCGTAAGGTAAGGCCGTTTGTGACAGAATACTTGTTGCCTAACAGGCGGCGCATCTATATATTGGGCGAGGGCAGATTGATAAATCTGGCCGCTGCTGAGGGCCATCCTGCCTGTGTAATGGATATGAGTTTTGCCAACCAGGCCTTGAGTGCTGAGTTTATGGCAAAGAATGCCAAAAAGCTGGAGAGGAAGGTCTATAAGGTTCCGGATTCCATTGACAAGAGGGTCGCTAGATTGAAATTACAGACTATGTCTGTGAAGATAGACAGCCTGACAGCTGAGCAGAAGAGGTACCTAGAGAGCTGGGAGATGGGTACTTAACGAGGTCTTTATTGAATTTACAGGAGGCGGTTATGGAAAGGATAAAGGGACTGATAAGGGATGTGCCGAATTTTCCAAAGGAAGGCATTATTTTTAAGGACATAACACCTTTGCTTGGGCATAAGGAGGCCTTTTCCGAGACCATCGATATCCTGGCAGAGAAGATAGCTCCAGAGAGGCCTGATGTGATAGTGGCGGTAGAATCTCGGGGCTTTATATTTGGTGCGCCCCTTGCCTATAAGCTAAAGGCAGGTTTTGTCCCTGTACGTAAGAAGGGAAAACTGCCATATAAGACACATTCTGCAGAGTATGAGCTCGAATACGGCACAGACATCCTCGAGATACACGAAGATGCATTTGATAAAGGTGCTAATGTTGTTATCGTAGATGACTTACTGGCGACCGGCGGAACATCCCAGGCAGTAATTGAATTGGTAAACAAGCTGGGAGGCAATATAAGTTCTCTTTTGTTTCTAGTAGAGCTTTCATTCTTAAACGGCAGAGAGAGATTAAAAGACTATACTGTGCATAGTTTGATTGTCTATTGATTCGGATAAGAAGGAGGACGATCTATGGCAGAGACTGGAGAGAAAAAGGGTTTTTTGAAAAGGATACTGGATTCTCTGGATAAAAAGCTGGAAGAAAAGGCAAAGTCCAGTTGTTCTTGTTGTTCAGGACAGAGCAAAAGAGATGACGATTCCGTATGTTCGCAAGAATAGCTGAC
>JALVWL010000021.1 GCA_027034965.1 Candidatus Omnitrophota bacterium | reverse complement strand
TATCAAGACAGCCCTGTCAGCCCCTGCCCAAAACGCGCCTAAGACAGAGCCAAGGATAATCGCAAGAAAAGAGCCCATCTGAAGAAATCCATTTGCCATAGGCACGTCTTTGGAAAGCTCAGGAACAATCCCATACTTTGTCGGGCTAAATATTGCGCTCTGGCTGGCCATCAAGGCCAAGGCAAAGAGCAAAATCAAAAGGCTTTTAAGATAAAGGCCAACTACCGCCATGGCCATAATAATTACCTCAGCTGCCTTAACCCAGACAATAATCTTATTCTTTGGGAACTTATCCGAGAGAATCCCTGCCAGGGGCGATAAAATCAAAAACGGAAGCACAAACAAAAACCCCACCACAGAAATGAAGCCCGCAGACGAAGACGGACCGCCCATAAGCCGTGCACCCATAAACGAAATCAAGGTCTTAAATAAAATATCATTAAATGCGCCTAAAAATTGCACGCCCCAAAACAGCCAGAACCTGATACTCATACCCTATCCTCCAATAATTCAATCCACTTATTCAGATGCGGCAGTACAGGCCTCAAGCCTTTAAACAACTCATCAGGGAAAATATTATCCACATTCGCAAAATATGCCTTCTCAACCTCTTTGATTAACTGCCGACCCTCCTTCGTAAGACGGATATTAAAAAGCCTCCTGTCGTCAGGATCAGAAAAACGCTTAACCAGCCCCTTCTTCTCCAGCTTATCAATAATAGAGGTGATATTTGCACGGCTTACAACCATCTGCCTGCTTATCTCTACCTGAGAAAGCCCCTCTTTATTCTCCTTTAATAATACAAGGACATTATATTGCGCAGAACTAACCCCGTAGGGGCGAAAAAAGGCATCCGCCCGCGCCTGCAAGCGCGACGCCAGCTTGACAATAGAAAGCATAAACCTGTTTTTATCCTTGCTTTTCATCTTTCTTCTTGAGCCATTTAGTTAACTGATTAACAGTTAATAATATAACAGATTTAGGAAAGAAATCCACTAAAAAGATAAAGACAGAATTAGACCGGAATATATGCTCAAAAACAAAAACTTTTCATTTAATTTAATCTACAACAAACAATCTCAACAAATAACACCGGGAGTAAACAAACCCAACAAAAACATCCCCATCATCAGCGCCCAAATAAATCCTCCAATTATTCCAGGCAAGGCATACACTAACTCTCCGAACATAGAAGGATAAGTATAAGAAGTATAACCCTTAACAATGCTTAATTCTTTATAGATTAGAAAAGTATATGTTAGTGAAAAAGAAGTCAAAATCCAATGCAAAAAGTAATACAGCACGGAACCCATAAGATCTCCAATATTCATCCATGTCCGAAGTACTAGCACAAAATAACCATAAACAACAATTATTATCATCAACGTAATACTGAGAGCTAAAAATCTAGCTAACAACTTCCATTCCATTCCCTTAACTAAATACCTACTTCTAAACAAAGCACCAAATCCTTTTTCCCCCTCAAATAGCAATATAAATCCAGAACAAAAAAACCAAATAATAAAGACAATTCCGGGTATAAAGAAAAATAAAAATCCACCAGTGATCATAGCTATTGTAAGAAGAACCACTCGAATATAATGGGCCAATATATTCCACCCTTTTTTATATGCCTCTATAATTCCTAAATTTTCCTTAAGGCTATAAAGAAAAGCTACTACAGCCCATAAATATAAAAAATAAAAAATCAAATTGCGAAGCGCTATCACAGAATAAAACCAAAAAGAATCAGTCCAAATCAAACAACTTAAATATATACCCATTTTATCATGAATATGAAGAAGCACACCATACCAAGGGAATAGAATATAAATAAGCAGAAAGAATACATCTATAAATCTTTCTAGTAATGTCAAGAGAGGACCTGTTAATATTAAAAATATAAAAAGCGGTAGAAATATTCCCAATGACGTTCTGCTCTTAGAAAGATAAATTCTCCAAGTATTTTTGAGCAAAACTTGTGTTGGCATTAATTTTTCTTGCGAGCTATCTCTCAAATTCGGTTTATAATCACGCAAATCTTGATTACTCATATTTCATTCTTTCTCGGCACAAAATACTTATTCGAGTGCGGACTAAATAGAAAAAACACAACAATAATAAAAAAAATTAATCCCGGAATCATTATCATTTTTTCACGAGCAAGCATAAAACTTGCTACCAATCCTACTATTCCCCACACAGTATAAAAAACACGGGCCCAGTTTTGGCCATTTAGCATCCCAATTCCGCTAACAATATTAACCACTATGCTTAAAAATAATAAAGCATAAAAAAGAAAGATAGAACGTATAGGAAGAGTATATTGACTATTTTCCCCTATTATTACACATCTAGGCAAAGGATTACTTACACTTGGCATCTCAGGAAGGATATTAATTAAAAATAGCCCTCCCATGATAATCAAAAACCACCCCAATATTGTAATAGACATGGGTCTATTCTTTTCCATATCTATATCTCCTAAATAAAAAGGAAGATCCTTTTTCTAATGTTTTCTCGTATCATAAGAACCTCACATCATTTTCTAACAATATTCGTGATATGTCTCTGTAATCTTCGTTCAGCAATGTTTTCTCCTTTCAACGACCATAATTCAACGGTTAATTCCCATATAAGCCCTATCCGCTCCTGCGGGGTGCCAGGGACAAATGGATTGCCATCGTCATCCCTCATCCTCATCAATCTTGTTTTGTTGCGCGATATTTTCATGTAAGTATTATAGCATAAGCAAAACAGCTTCTTTCGTAATTCACGAGTCCTCTGCGCGGCCCGGATTTATGCCTTTTAGGCAAATTTTGGGATAATCTCTCGACGATAGCTTATTCTTGCTCCTAGCCCAAGGGGCAGTCGTGCAGAGGTCTTTCCATCTTGTGGGCCTTAGAAAATCCTCCATTTTCTCTTCCCCTAATTAATAACCATCCATCAAATTATCAAATCCTTTATTACAGGACAAATTCTTCAAAATTATCCCTTGTTATCAATTTATATTCTGAGGAAGGATATGCATCCGACCATTGCTTGGGCGGCCTTGCCTTTTTCTTTGCATACTTTATTTCATAGGCAAATAATCTGCCCTCGCGCTGCTCTATCCAGTCTATCTCGCTCTTGTTGTATGTCCTCCAAAAATAATAATTGGCAACAACCTCTTTATAGGTATTCCGCTTTATGCGTTCCATAACAACAAAATTTTCCCATATCTGACCTATATCATTCCTAAGACTTATTGGATTCATGTTGCCTATCAACATATTACGCAGACCCACATCATAAAAATAATATTTCCTCTTCTTGGTTATCTCCTTACGCAGATTCTGGCTATAAGCGGAAATCCCATATAGGACAAATGCCTTCTCTAAAATATCTATATAGCGGGCCACTGTTTTCTTATTAAGCCCTACGGCTTTACCGATCTCAGACAAGGAGACTTCATTGCCTATCTGAAAAGCCAGTAGGCGCAACAGATCTACCAGTACCTTGGCGGCTTTTACATTCTCCAGTTCCAAGACATCTTTCAGAAGATAGGAGTTAAGGATTTCCTTTAAGGCCCGTGTTTTTTCTCCTGCATTGTCTTTATTATTTATAACTTCAGGATACAATCCATAGACCAGAATATCGTCTAACATCAAGCGCAGTTCACTGATATTATAGTGATTCCTGAGCTCCATAATAGATAAAGGATAGAGGATACATGTGCGCTTCCTGCCTGTCAATGGTTCCCCAACCTGGCCGGCCAGTTCCAGAGACGCAGAACCTGTGATAATAATATCAACACCTTTTATTCTATCAATAATTATCTTTAGGGACTGCCCTATATATGGTATTTTTTGGGCCTCGTCTATAATCAGAATATCATATCCGGACACAAACTCCCTTAAAATCCTTTCAGACCTTGAAGAGAGATAATCCATAATCTCTATATCATCGCCCGTAACATAGCGCACGCGCCTTGTCCCTTTTATCTGAGCAATATATTCCTCAACCAGGGTCGTCTTTCCCACCTGGCGCGGGCCGTAGATGACAAGGGCCTTCCCCTTCCGGACCAGCTTTCTTAACTCATATGCCCGTTTGAACATCCATCTCACCTCATAGACAATATACCATACCATAGTCTAAAAATCAACAATTCGGGTGCTTGAGTGCCTAAATTTATATATAATTTGGGCACTTTGGTAGCCATTTTACTATACAGACCTAACTTCTCGCATCCGCCAACTCACACCTTCAATTGCCAACGGTATTTGTTAACCGTTCTCCTTGATATATCTATACCCATTTCCTTTAGTTTTGCGGTAATGGCATCGTCTGACGACCGGCATTTTCCTTTGTGGCCTTGAATATGATATTATCTCTACCCAGACATAATTTTCTTGACAAGCGCCAATTCTATTTTTATTCTCAAAACAAATCCGCTATATCCTTCCAGCTAACAATATTTATACCATCATACTTAAATGATTTATCGCCAGCATATACAAGATAAAGGCTGTCTTTTTTGTAGACTAGATGTTCAGACCAGTATTTAAGGTTCTTAAAAAATTCTAGATTTATCGTCTTTGAGGCCTTTATCTCTATTGCAAGCAACATGCCCTTATATTCAACAAGGCAATCTATCTCCCTACCAGAATGGTCTCTCCAGAAATACATAGATGGAACCTCACCTCTATTGTAAAACGTCTTTGCTATCTCTGAGATAACAAGGGATTCAAAGA
>JALVWL010000020.1 GCA_027034965.1 Candidatus Omnitrophota bacterium | reverse complement strand
CTTCTTAACAATCAAACATGAAGAATGGAGCATGGAGAATGGAGGAAACTCTTTATTAAGAAAGAAAAATATCCCAGTAAATAAGAATCCTTCATGCTTCATTCTCCCTTCTTCATCCTCAAAACTTGAGTTGTAGTTTTTAGTTTTGCGTTTTTAGTTATTTTTCTTTGTCCCACAATGGCTTCCATTATATCACAAATTTCTATTGTATAATTTGAGATAAACATTGAAATTTCGGTTGCCAGCACAGAGATTTCAAGGTATATTTAAGATGTGATAAAGAGGGAAAAAGAAAAAAATACAGTTATATCTTTACTTAAAAAATTTCCTGTTGTAGGGCTTATTGGTGCTCGCCAGGTAGGGAAGACAACGCTTGCCCGTCAGGTTGCAAGAGATGTAGACTGGCAGGTTAGTATATTTGACCTTGAAGACCCCCAGGACTTATCTCGCTTATCAGACCCTATGCTCGCCCTTAAAGAGTTGAGGGGATTGATAATCATAGACGAAGTGCAGAGGTTACCTGGAATTTTTAGGACGATCCGGGTACTTGCGGATAAGAGTCCAAGAAGGCAGCGCTTTCTCGTCCTTGGGAGTGCCTCGCCTGATCTGCTCAGACAGAGTGCTGAATCTCTTGCCGGCAGGATCGTTTACCATAAACTAGAGGGATTTTCCATAGAAGAAGTTGGAAAGAAGAATGTAGAACGGTTATGGATACGAGGTGGTTTCCCGCGTTCTTTTGTTGCGAGGTCCTTAAATGAGAGTATAGAATGGAGGAAAAACTTCATTCAGACCTATTTGGAAAGAGATCTGCCACAACTAGGTATAACCATAAGTTCGGTTGCCTTGAGGCGATTCTGGAATATGCTTGCCCATTATCACGGCCAGGTCTGGAATGCATCCGAATTTGCCCGTTCTTTTGGAGTAGCAGATACCACTGTACGACGTTATTTGGATGTGCTTACTTCTACCTTCCTGGTGCGGCAGATCCCTGCCTGGCATGAAAATATCTCCAAAAGACAGGTGAAGTCTCCCAAGGTCTACATAACAGACACTGGTATTTTGCATACACTTCTCAATATACGAGATAAGTACGACCTTCTCTCGCACCCTAAGGTGGGTGCTTCCTGGGAAGGGTTTATTATAGATCAGGTATTGCACCTTGCCTCGGATGAATATGAACATTTTTTCTGGGCTACCCATTCTGGTGCAGAATTGGATCTCCTGCTTGTCAAGGGAAGAAAACGGGTAGGTATAGAGGTAAAGTTTACCAGTTCACCGCAGATAACAAGGTCTATGAAAATCGCCCTCGCTGACCTGAAACTTAATATGCTTTATGTGATTTATGCAGGAGAGGAAAACTATCCCCTTTCCCGAAACATATACGCCATCTCGGCCTGGAATATGCTGGATGCCTTAAAACTTTAATTTGAGTTTTGGATGAAAACTCATAGGTAAAGGATATGTTTAGATTTAAAAAGAGGCCATCATACAGTAAAGAGAGTTTTGATATTCCAATTGAAAACTGTTTGGCAAAAACGATTAAGGGAAACAAAGGTTCTGTTGGAGGAATTAGCGTTACAAATCATTGTATCATTGCAGGTGTTGTGGCTCGAGAGCTCATATCTTGTATGCCAAAATTTTTTGGAGAACCACTTAATCGATTTTCTGCAGATAGTATTGTTGCTGTACATGACATTGGTAAGATCTCGCCTTCTTTTCAAGAGAGGATCTACTATTCAATTGGCCAGCGGCTCGGGCTTGTTTCTGGATGCGATGTTGATAGTGCTATTGGTGGGCATTGTGTGGTTGGGAAAGAAACCCTGCGTGAGTTAAGGATGGATGTATCTGAGATTATTGGCAGGCATCATGGTTATATTCCAATTCAGGGAGATGGAGCATGTGCAGAAAAATACGGTGGCAGGAGGTGGCATGTAAAGAGGTTAAGAGCGATTGCCTATATCCAAAGAAAATTAGGCCGCAAGATTCCTAAGGGCAAAATTCCTTATGAATATCGTGAGTTATTGTGTGGTTTAACAACTGTTTCAGATTGGATAGCATCAGGTGGAATTTTTGAGACTATGTCTTCTTTACCGGATTGGAATAGCTTGGGTGAAATGGTAAAAGATGCTGTGGAGACTGCTGGATTTGTTTACCCACAAGTTAAAAAAGGGCTTTCTTTCGAAGAGATATTTGGATTTGCTCCCAACCCATTGCAAAAGTCTGCTTCTCGGGTTATTACCGGGCCAGGAGTATATTTTATAGAAGCCCCTATGGGAATGGGCAAGACTGAGGCTGCTTTATATGCAGCATATTGCCTTCTTGCAAAAGGTATGGCAACAGGAATATACTTCGCCTTGCCAACCCAATTTACTTCAGAGCAAATGTTTAATAGAGTCCGTGATAATTTTCTTGCAAATATATTAGAGGGAGAGAGAAAACAGTTGTTTCTTTTACACAGCCTATCGTGGCTGGTGGAAACCGAGATGGGAGAGGATGCCTCGGTTGGAAAAAGTTGGTTTTCGGATAATAAACGCAAGATACTCTTTCCTTATGCGGTTGGGACAATAGATCAGGCTTTGCTTGGTGTCCTAAATGTTAGGCACAATGCCATAAGAATTTTTGGCCTATATGGTAAGGTTGTTATACTGGATGAGATACACTCCTATGATGCATATACCTTTGTCTTTATTAAAAACCTTATAGATATTTTATCCCGTCTTGGGTGCACTGTGATCTTGCTGTCAGCAACTCTTACTAAGAAGGCAAAGATTAGTCTTGCCGGAATGGAAAATGAGGAGGGAATAATAGATGCTTATCCTATGGTAAGTGTTGTGGAAAATAAAAATATCAGTTCCGTGCCGATCGAATCTCCGGAAAGGAAATTGAAAGTCCAAATAAAACTTCCTTTCTATGATGAGGCCATTGATATGGCACTTGATGGTGCCTATGAGGGATCTCAAGTAGTTTGGATAGAAAACACGGTTGCAGAGGCACAAGAGATATACAAAATATTAGCAGCAAAATGCTCTGGAGAGTTAGAGGTGGGCTTGCTCCATTCAAGATTTATAAAGCCCCATAGATTGCGCAAAGAAGAGTATTGGGTAAGCCTGCTTGGGAAAAATTCTGGCAAAAAGAGGTATTCAAAAGGACGCATCTTAATAGGCACACAAGTGTTAGAGCAATCTATAGATATAGATGCAGACATTATGGTGAGTCGCATAGCACCTTCTGATATGTTGTTGCAGAGGATCGGTAGGTTATGGCGGCATTCGGAATACGATAAATATAGAAAACGCAGACAACCTGTGTTTGTTTTACTTACTCCGACTGAGATAGAAGACGGCTGTTTTGGGCCGAGCGAATTTATTTATCCTTCGTATGTATTGGCGCGCACGCTTTTAACGTGGCAAAAATTAGATTTTTTGCAGATACCCGCTCAGCTAAAAACAGTATTAGAAAATACCTATACCAATATAAAGGAAGAGGATTCTCTTTTAATTAAGTGGAAAAAGGAATGGGAGGAAAAGAAGAAAAAATTGGAAGCAAAGGCAAGCATTGTTACCAGCCGTGTCCCTGGCCAAGTTTCAGATAATGAGCTGTGGACGAGATATTCAGAAGTAGATATGTGCCGCGTGCTTTTATTGAGAAAGTTTAATCCAGAAAAAGGAAGCATCGTTTTATTAGATGAGGAGTTAAAAGAGCAAGAGATAGATATAAGTATAGCTAAGAAGTTGCCAAAAAGACAGAGAAAAGAGATAGCTAAAAATTTGATGTTAAATATCGTAAGCGTACCAGGTTATATTGCCCCGGAATCAAATGATTATAGAGAGTTATTCTCTGGATTTCTATGCGATGAGGGTGGGGATTTAAAGGTTTGTCTTGTTGGTAGAGATAATGAACTATTAAATCTTCATTTTCTCCCCGTCCGAAGAGATGGTATATCATTTTATGACGATATACTGGGATATAGGTTTGTGAAGAGGTGATAAGTTGGAGGAAAAGAAATACAACCTTATATACGAAAGATGGCTTCCGATTGCGGGTGGTAAAAGTATTAGTCTTGCCGAGCTTTTTAATAATAATGATGTTCCTAATTTAGGAGGTAATATAGTTGAAATCATCTCAATCCTTAGGTTTTTACTTGCTATCTCTCAAAGAGCATTTACCCCACGAGATGAAAATGAATGGCGATTTACTGATATAGAAACATTTAAGGGAAAGGTATGGGAATATTTAGAATGCAATGAAGATATGTTTTATCTATATCATCCTCAATATCCTTTTTTGCAGGTAAAAGATATAGCAAATACAACTAAAAAACCATTCAGTATCTTAAACATACTTTTGCCTTCAGATAATGCTCCAATATTAACCGATTTTCAGCAGATGAAAACGGACATCTCAGATGAAGAAAAGGCTATACTCTTATTGACAGCCCTTAATTTTGCGCTTTCTAGCAAACGCGGAAACAGCAAAAAAGAAGGTGGAGATGGAAAGGCTTTGCCGCCAGGGCCTGCAATTGGGAAAAAGGGCTATGTCCATGTATTTTTTATGGGAAATAGCCTGATAGAGACTATTTATGCTAACCTTCTTACTGAAGAAGAAATAAAAGATTTGCCGGGAATGAAATATGGTTTGGGTAGTCCAATATGGGAAATCCTTTCCCAAAATAATGGACGTATTCCTGAAAATAGAGATACCATTGTGCATTCCTATCTGGGAAGACTTGTGCCTTTAACGAGATCAATTTTATTGGTAAACGATGGAGTGTACTATAGGGG
>JALVWL010000019.1 GCA_027034965.1 Candidatus Omnitrophota bacterium | reverse complement strand
GAGGAATTTCTGCCGCAGTCAGCCAATAAATACAGGTCCAAAAAGGGAGCCCAGGAGGCCCACGAGGCTATCAGGCCTACATCTGTCTACAGGACACCCGATTCAGTAAAGAGCCATTTAAATAAGGACCAATTTGCGCTATATAAACTTATATGGGAGAGGTTTATTGCCTCCCAGATGAGACCCGCTGAACTGGAGCAGCTTTCCGTGGTTGCTTCTGATGATGGGGGTGAATTTGAATTTCGCAGGACCTTTACCAAGACGCTGTTTAAGGGATATACTGTTATATACGAAGATAATGGAGATAAGGATAAAAAAGAGGATGTAGTTCCTCTTGTTGAGGAGGGGCAAAACCTTGATTTGAGCGATATACGCGCTAACCAGCACTTTACCAAGCCCCCATCGAGATATAACGATGCCTCTCTTGTTAGAGAACTGGAAGAGAAGGGAATAGGCCGTCCGAGCACCTACGCTCCAACTATACAGACCCTGATATACAGGGGTTATGTGGTACGGGAAAAGGGTGCACTTGTTCCCAATGAACTGGGCGAAAAGATAGTTGATTTGCTTAAGGAATACTTCCCCGAGATAATGGATTACGGGTTTACCGCTAAAATGGAGGAAGATCTGGATAATATCGAAGAGGGCAAAGAAGATAGCAAAAAATTGCTGGAGTCCTTTTATCCTGAATTTGTCGAGCGGGTCAACTTTGCAAGCAAAAATATGAAAAAAGAAGTTGAGGAGACAGATGAGATCTGTGAGAAGTGCGGCTCAAAGATGGTGATTCGCTGGGGACAGAATGGAAAGTTCTTGAGTTGTTCTAATTATCCTGAGTGTAAGAATACCAGGTCTATTTCTACTGGAGTCAAGTGTCCGAAATGTGGTGGTGAGCTTGTTCCGAGGAGGGCCGCCAAGGGCAGGAGAAGGGGCCGACTCTTCTACGGTTGTTCTAACTATCCTCAGTGCGAATTTACTGTAAGTTCCCTGGATAAGGTCTCGCAGGGAAGTTGATTTCAGTGAATAGATGAGGGTTAAGATTGAGCAGGGAAAAGGGAGAATGGAGTATAAAGGATTTTCATTTCACCTTTTTCTTGACATAAAAAATTTTCTTCATACTCCATTCTTCATGCTTGATTGTTAAGAAGGGAGAACGGAGAAGGAAGAATGAAGGCAGTGGATTTTTTGATTTAAAGAGGCAATGCGAAATAGTGGTTTTATCCTTCATTCTCCATGCTCCATCCTTCATGCTTATTTTTAGATGAGAAAAGAGATGTTTGATTAGCAAAGCGCTGGAAGCTAAAGAATTCTAATGCATAATCCAGGTTTATGATAAGTCGTATAACTGGAAAAATAATTGGTATCTACACGGATGGAGTCGAGATACAGACTCAGTGTGGGTTGGTCTATTTTGTGGCGGTTTCTCCAGCCTCTCAAGGTGCTTTCTCTGAGGGCGATAATGTAGAGTTGTTTACCTATCACTATATCCAGAATGAACCAAGCAAGGCAATGGAATTTTTGATTGGTTTCCTTACCAAGGTCGAGCTAGAATTTTTTGAATTATTTATTACCGTAGGTGGGATAGGCCCCAAGGCTGCTGTGAAGGCCTTTAATATGCCGGTATGGGAGATTGCCCGCGCTATATGTGAAGGTGATATTAAGACCTTAACTTCTATGCCAGGAATAGGACAGCAGAAGGCGAGACAGATTATAGCCAGGCTTCAGGATAAGGCAGCCAAGTTTGCCCTGTTCAAGGGTGAATATGCAGAACGCCCAAAACAGGAACAGGATGTATTTGAAGAGGCCTTTGAAGTGCTTTTGCAATTGCAGTACAAAAAGTCAGAGGCCAGGGAATTGATTAAGAAGGTAATCTCTTCGGGACGGCAGTTTAACTCTGTTGAGGAGGTCCTGGAAGAGATATACAAAGGAGGCATTGCAAGGTGAAGGTTATCTCTTCTATATCCAGACTCAGGAGAGAGGTGGGTTTGTTGAAAAGAAAGGGGATGAGGGTTGGCTTTGTCCCTACAATGGGGGCCCTGCACGAAGGCCATCTGTCCCTGATAAGAAAGGCAAGAAAGGATAACGACGTCGTTGTTGTGAGTATATTTGTCAACCCTACCCAATTTGGCCCAGGGGAAGATTTCTCCAGGTATCCAAGAAATTTCAAAAGAGACAGGGCCCTTTGTAAGGCCGAGGGTGTAGATATAATATTTTATCCCTCTACCGAGGAGATGTATCCGCAACCGTATCGTACTTTTGTAGAGGTCGAGCAATTAGATGAATACCTATGCGGCAGGTCCAGACCCGGCCATTTTAGGGGTGTCTGTTCGGTGGTGGCGAAACTTTTTAACATCGTTTCCCCTGATATTGCCTATTTTGGGCAAAAGGACATTCAACAAGCGATAATTATAAAACAGATGATTAAAGACCTGAATTTTCCTGTAAAGATGAAGATAATGCCAATAGTGAGAGAAAAGGATGGATTGGCAATGAGTTCTCGAAACACCTATCTGTCTGAAGAGGAGAGAAAAGAGGCGACTGTATTGTATCGGTCTCTTTGCCTTGCCAAGGATATGATTAGGAAGGGAGAAAGGCGGCCTGGCAGGATAATAAAGAAAATGCAGGAGCTGATAGAGAATACCAGTGGTAGGATAGATTATATAGAGATGGTCGATATGGACTCATTATCACCGATAAAAAAGCTGAAAGAGCAAGATAGAGTTATTATAGCCTTGGCAGTGTGGTTCGGAAAGGCAAGGCTTATAGATAATATCATTGTTACGGTGAGGTAGGTTATGAAAAAGACGGTTGGTGTGATAGGTTGCGGTGCGATTGGCTCGGTTATAATGGATTACTTGAGCAAATCCAAGATAGAACATCTGAGTTTAAAGGCAATATATGATATAGACGAAAAAAAACTGTTTCGTTTTAAGGATAAGTATGGTGTTTCTGTAAGCAATTCTCTGGAAGAGCTGGTAAGCAAGGTGGATCTGGTTGTAGAAAGCGCCCATGTATCGGTTGTACGGCCGGCTGTGGAATTGTGTATAAAGGAGAGGAAGGACCTTCTGGTTTTGAGTGTAGGCGGCCTTCTGGAATGTGAAGATTTGTTTTCCAAAGCCGAGAAAAATAGAGTGAGAATCATGGCTCCCAGTGGCGCAGTCTCTGGTATAGATGCAGTCAAGGCCGCCAGCATTGGAAAGATAAAGAGGATAACTTTAACGACCTATAAACCACCCAGGGGGCTAGAGGGTGTTGCGTACATTGAGAAGAAGGGAATAAACCTGAATCTCATTAGAGAGGATACTGAGGTATTCTTTGGTACCGTCAGGGAGGCGGTAAAACATTTTCCCAAGAATATAAATGTTGCTGCTACAGTGAGCCTTGCAGCAGGGCAGATGAGGAATATGTATGTCAGGATTATTGCCTCCCCCTTGCTTGCTACCAATGTCCATGAACTCAAGGTAGAAGGGGAACAAGGGATAGTTATTACAAGGACCGAGAATGTGCCCTCTCCAATCAATCCCAAAACGAGTTTTATGGCCGTACTTTCTGCCCTGAGGAGATTGAGCGACTATGAGGGCCATGGCCTTTTGGTTGGTACATAGTCCGGGTTATAAGAAAAGGTGCTGTTGATAATGGGACAGAGACCTTAGTACCACTGCTTAAAAATAAAAAGCGTTCGATTAAATACAGTCTAGCTCATCAATAGGCTTTATAGTGTAGATAAGGCGTATGAACTAACTGAGTTACCTGCGACTTCCATATGGTTTTTGTTCAGGTCGTGAATAATTGATTGTATAATATACAGGTATGAAAGGGATTAAGAAACTGCCCATAGGGATACAGGACTTCAGGGAGATAAGGGAAGAGGGTTATCTCTACATAGACAAGACGGAGATAATCCATAATTTAATTACATCTGGGAAGTATTATTTTCTTTCGCGACCGCGCAGGTTTGGGAAGAGCCTGCTGGTGTATACATTGAAATACCTATTTGAGGGTGAGAGAAGACTATTCGAAGGGCTTTATATATATGATAGATATGATTTTCCGAAGCATCCGGTAATACATATATCATTTTCTGGGGATATGAGAAGTGGAGATTCATTAAGAGAGGTTATTCTAGACGATCTGAAAAACAATCAGAACCGGTTAGGAGTAAGGTGTGAAAATAGGCGCAATTATACAATTTACTTTAAAGAACTCATTAGGGGAGTATACGAGAGATACAATCAAAAGGTAGTAATCCTGGTAGACGAATACGATAAGCCGATATTGGACAATATAGATCAAATAGAGGTAGCCAAAGAGAACAGGGAAATCTTGAGGGGATTATATTCCATAATAAAAGATATGGATTCTTACATTCGCTTTGCGTTTTTGACAGGCGTAAGTAAGTTCTCAAAGGCGGGGATATTTTCAGGCCTGAATAACCTGGAAGACATAACCTTAAATCCTGATTTTGGCACTCTGCTGGGGATAACCCAGGCGGAGCTGGAGTTGTATTTTGGGGAATACCTGGTGGAAAACGGTGTTGATCTGGAACAGCTAAAGGAATGGTATAACGGGTATAACTTTTTGGCTGATCTGGTATACAACCCGTTTGACCTGTTGTTGTTTGTCAAGAATAAATTTGTATTTGACAATTACTGGTTTAGCAGTGGTACGCCGAGCTTTTTGGTAAAACTTTTAGAGAAAGAAGGCTTCTACCTGCCGAAGATGTCAAATTTACAGGTAGGCAAGGTATTATTAGATAGTTTTGACATAGAGAATATGCGCCCGGAGGTAGTATT
>JALVWL010000018.1:783-4803 GCA_027034965.1 Candidatus Omnitrophota bacterium | reverse complement strand
TATGTGGATATATAATTTGGATACCAATCAACAGGCCTTATTCTGGAAGAATATATCCGGGGATAAAAACCTGAAAACGCAACTCTTTGCCATTGAGAGGGAAGAATCTCCTCTTTTCGCATCTCCCTTATACTCAACGGAAGGAGAGATAAAACAGCAATACGTCCCGCAAGGCTTTGGGAAATCTTTTCACTTAACAATAAATTCTGAGAGCCAGTTAAGATATATAATCCAGGTTTGTTTTTTTCATCCACTATTGTCTGTATATATGAGAGCAAAGCAGGAACCTTTTGCACCTCATCTATGATAAGCATTTTCCGAGAGTAAGTTGATAGAAACCCTCTGGGATCATCTTGGGCAAATTGTCTTACGTCAAGGTTTTCAAGATTAACGTAATCAGCTTTTTCAAAAGTATTCCTTACCAGTGTGGTCTTGCCACTTTGCCTTGGACCAAGTACAGCAACAACAGGAAAGGATTTTGATAATTGTTTTAACTTGCGCTCTATCTCTCTTTTGATAAACATAGATTTTATTATAGCCAAAACGTGTAAAATTGTAAATCGGATTTACAAATTTACATAAACCAGCGGAGAGGTAGGGATTCGAACCCTAGGTCCCGAGAATCGGGACACCTGATTTCGAGTCAGGCCCGTTAAACCGGACTCCGGCACCTCTCCTGGAAAGATATCCATATTATCCAGCTACAGGCCCAATCGGGCAACAAATTCTGACAAGGAATCAACAATTATATCTGGTCTCTCTGATATATCCAACCCTTTACAGATATCAGCGGCCCCGCCTCGCACCAATACAGTCAAGATACCAGCCCTTTTACCCATTATAATATCCTTTTCATCATCTCCAACTATATAAATCTTATCCCTGGCAACATCAGGATAATCTTTAAGGACTTTTTCTATATTATAGGTATTTGGCTTCCTGCACAAACAACCCTCTTCTGGACGATGGACGCAATAAAATATCCCGGTTATCTTCACACCCGCAACAGAAAGGGCCTCTTTCATCTTCTCTGTTATTGCCTGCAGGTCTTCATAGGAATACAAACCCTTGCCAATACCTGATTGATTAGAGATTATATAGATGTCATAACCAGCATTATAGAGCCGGGCCAGGGCCTCTACTGCTCCGTCAATAAACTTGAATTCCTGAGGAGAGGTAACATACTTCCCACATCCAGGGAACTCATTTATCACACCGTCTCTGTCCAGGAATATAGGTATACGGCTCATAAGCACTATCTTCCCTCCCCACAACAGGGGATGTTATCTGCATCCTTTGATGTTAACTCAAGCACTGCCAGCATTTGCCTATGTATCCTTCCATTACTAGCGACTATCTCGGGATAAAATATATCAAACCTGCCTCCCCTGAAATCTGTTACGCGACCGCCTGCCTTTTTCAATATATATACAGCGGCGGCGGTATCCCATGCCTTCAGGTCCATCTCCCAGAAACCATCCAGCCTGCCACAGGCAACATAACATATATCTATAGCCGCTGAACCATCTCGCCTTACTCCCTGGGCGCTATAGAGAAAGTTAATAAAGTGTTCAATATTGGAATTGTCCATATGTCTGAATCTATAGGCAAAACCAGTACAGACCAATGCATCCGAGAGTTTTCTAATGCCAGAGGGACGAATTTGCCTCTTATTCAAAAATGCCCTATTCCTATCTGCCCAGAACATCTCCTGCCTCAATGGATCGTATACAACACCCAATATTGGCCGACCTCTCCTGGTCAAGGCAACTGATGTGCAAAACACAGGGTAGCTATGCGCATAATTATTTGTCCCATCAAGGGGGTCAATCGCCCAGAAATACTCTTCTTCAGGGTAGCTATTGTTCTCTTCTTCGGCCAGAAAACCAAAGTCCGGAAAAGATTTCCTCAACTCCCTTTTATACATTTGCTCAATCAGAAAATCGACTTCGGTTACTAAGTCCTTCTCTCCCTTTTTAGAGGTCCTGGCCTTGCCGAGGGACTTTACCATCTTCTCCCCTGCCTCTACGGCCAGATCCTTTACCTTCTTTAGTATCCTACTATAGAGTCTTTCTCCCAATACAACAGGCCTCCTAATCCTAGCCAAAATTCGACTTTACATAGTCAGCGGCCATAACGCCTGCTACACACCCCTGCCCGACTGCCTTTGCCAGCTGAAATGGAAAACCAGTTACATCGCCTGCCGCATATATGCCATTTATATTCGTCTTCTGTTCTGCATCGGTCTGAACAAACTTCATCTGCTTGGCATCCAGCATAATACCGAGCTCCATAGCGATTTCATATATTCCCCTCGAACCCAGCTCGATAAATACACCATCTACATCCATCATCTGTCCATCTGATAGCAATACCGACTCTACTTTATCCTCTCCCTTAATCTCTGTTACCTGCGCCTCTATTACCTTACAACCCTTCTCTTTTAACTGTTCAATCACTGAATTCGATACAGAAAAACTCGAATATGCCAGGTAGACTTGGGAAGCGAAATTCAACATCATATCCGCTGCCCTGGCAGCAGCACTACCACCGCCCACAATCAATACCTTCTTGCCCTTGAAAAACATACAATCGCAGTCAGCACAATAACTTACGCCTTTGCCAAGAAACTCTTTTTCCCCAGGCACGTTCAACTTCTCATGCCTGATACCAGATGCCAGGATAACTGCATAACAACTGATCTCCATATTCTCTGACCTTATCCTAAAACCATTATCTTCCGGAGTTATTGACATAATATCCTCGTAAAAAAACTTCACCCCTATGTCTTTTGCCTTGGAAATACTATTTAGCAAAAGGTCCCTTCCAAGCACTGGATATTCGATGGAAAGGTAATTATCAATATGGGCATTCCATAGATTGCTTTTTTCTGGATCCCCAAAGACATATACAGAACACCGCTTAGAGGCATGGATTGCCGCCTGAATACCAGCCGGGCCGCACCCCATTACAACAATATCCACCTTCTCCATCTTCATCCTCCTATTCAATAAAAACCATCATTCCTTAATCAACGACAGCACATAGGGCAGCACAGGTATAGCGCCTGCCACCCGTACAGGTATACCAGTCTTTTTATCAAACCATAGCTTTATCTTAGAAGGCCGCGTAAGCACAAGCCAGCTATCAAACACACCCGCCTTTGTCCTCACCCTTCCACCATCTCTCACCAATAATTCATAATCTCCCACCGGCAGGTTTATCCTGGTTCCATTTAATCTTCCGATATTCCCATTCCTATTCTTCATAATAAACAAAAAGACATTCTCAACCCCTGGTCCTGGCGAAAGTTCCATTAATTTACCATTCTTTACAATCGTAACCACACCCTTACTCTGATTATAATACTCAATAATCCTCTCCCTTTTGCCAAACAGAATCAAATCCCTCTCCACTATAATGGGCAGGCCCATTTCATTTGCAAATATATCCTCTCTATCCTTAAACTGCTTTGTATTGACATATACAGACAGATGCCTATATTCCACCCCATCCTTCTTTACAAGGCCTTTGTCCTGAAGCTCTGCCCGTCCAATCGTCATAAAACCCATCTTAACATCATAAACAAGGCGATTTTCTTCCGCCAAAAGTTGAGGAATAAAGATACCCAAAGAAAAAAACAATATAAAGCAAACAATAAACAATCTCATATCCACCCCAAAAGCTTGTGCAATACAAACACAACCAACCAGGAAAAGACGGCACCCATCCCCAAAGTCCCGATGGCCCATCTTTTTCCTATCCGCCTCGAAAGTGCTATATATAACGGAAGACAGGCAGGATAGAGGAAGAGGAATACCAACATCCTAAACACTTCAGGTCTGCGCAGAGAGAAGTCCTGCCCTCTAAGGATTATCTCGGATATAAGGACCATCTCCCTGGCAAAGAGACCTGTGAGAAGGGAAAAGAACTCCTGCCAGCCCAAACCTATTGGCTGCCATAACATAGATGCCGGCGTAAGATATCTTCCTAGATGAAAATAATCATTCAAGAACCAGA
>JALVWL010000018.1:0-773 GCA_027034965.1 Candidatus Omnitrophota bacterium | reverse complement strand
GAACCAGACTAATATCGATATAGGAAACAGGACAACTGCAACTTTCCTGAAATAGAGAAGGCTGCTCCTCACTGCCATTCCCAACAAATTCGGTACAGGCACTGTACGCAATTCAGGCAGCTGGCTTATAGCAGGCGGAGAAATTCCTGGTGAGTCCGTCAATCTCTTGATAACCGACGAGATAAAAAGTTGATAGCCTATTCCTATGAGGAAAATGAAAAGGAGAAAAGCCGCTGTAAGATGAAGCGGAAATATCAGGGATAAAACTACAGCAAAGACCAACATAGATCCCATACAATTTCCGAAGGGCAGACCCAAGGCAATAGCAAACCTATCAAAACCAGATACTAGGTCCCAGGTTGTCTTTAGCATAGGGATAGGACAGCCCAGGCCTCCAAATATCGGTATAAAACAGACCCCGTGAAAGCCAAATATATGAAACAACTTATCCAGAGAAAATGCCAGGTGATATATATAACCCGACTCATAGAGCAGATGATAAAAAATATAAAACAAAAATACACTCGGGAAAAAGCTTATTACCGCCCCCATAGAAAATAGAATCGGCATAAGGGCATTATCTGATAGGATGGCCAAGATACCAAAAAGCAGGGCCAGTCCGATCTTTGCCCCAAAGACAAGCGCTAGAAAGAAGCCATAGAGGCCAAGAAGTCCTCCGATAACAGTAAACAAGGGTCGCAATATATTAAGCAGTCCTTTTTTCAATACTCGGGCATCTTCTAGGGCCCCTAATATCAGTCCCCTTCTATACT
>JALVWL010000017.1:16471-19162 GCA_027034965.1 Candidatus Omnitrophota bacterium | reverse complement strand
TTTTTATTAAGAAAGAAAAATATCCCAGCAAATAAAAATCCTTCATGCTTCATTCTCCCTTCTCTATCCTCAAAACTTGCGTTGTGGTTTTTAGTTTTGCGTTTTTAGTTATTTTCATTTGTTCCACAATTCCTTTCATTATATTTTAATCCCCTATTGCATAATTTGGGTTTATGTTCTCTTCCTAAATGCCATCCCTAGGATGCCAATAGAAAAGAGCACGGCTGAAACTGGTTCAGGAACGACATTGTTATTTGGCGTCCTTTCTTTTACATAGAGAGAAAATTTGTGACTATCATACACTGGCTCCCAGTATTTGTCCGGACCAAGATCCGGCAGATCAAGGGTGGAAAACGTCCCATGAATGCCCCATGTACCTGCATAAATAAGATCAAAGACAGAACCCACAACTGGATCAAATCCACCCCACAGACTGACCTTCAATGTGCCACCTAATGAAGCCAATCTTCCCACATATAGATAATCGTATTGGCTTACTTGAGCGTATCCAGCTATGTCAAATAACAGAGTAGAAGAATCCAACAATCTTAAAGTATCAGTGATATAAAGTTCCCCAGTATCAGATCCACCAAAACCTATCTCCAGGTTTCCATAGTCATTAAACAAACTGCCTTCTATTGTTCCATAACCAGTAATATTTCCCCAGTGATTCTCCAACCAATAAGAGGTTATATGGGCTGTTCCGCCCTTCATCTTGAAATTAGCTCCGTTCCAAACAGTAATCTTTGAACGTGAATTCAAATATGCAGTTGTCCCAAGCTCATACATTCCATTTGCAAAAATATCTATTTTAGTTGCATTATTCGTCCCGGCTTTATGATAAAAATACCCATCTATAGACTCATAATCAGCAGACAAAACCCCTCCCTGAAGGCTATAGGAAGATCGACTAAAAAATGTATCCCCTAAAGAATATAAATACAGGCCATTATCTACAGAAACCTCGCCCCCATATTGATAAAAAAACCCTCTAGCACGATCACTCTCTCCGATATATAAATTGTTGCCGACACTTAACGTTCCACCATACAGCGAATATCTACCTATAGTTGAGCTAGTTACACCGCTTCCATGGGATATGTTCAGGTTACTAGATACTGTAACCTGGCTATTATCCCTCTGGTTAAAGTATGCTTCTCCGCCCGAACCTATCCTTACATCATTAAGGCCTCCTTGCAACTCAAGGGAACCATCCCCGGTAATTTCATAAGAAGAACGTGAATCATTTCCATCTGCAAGGACAAAACGACCAGTAACAATATGGGTGCCTCCTTCATTCGTAAAAAACCCATGGGCACCATCTCTATACCCAATATAAAGGTTATAATCTTTAAGATATGCCGAGTCATAAAGTGTGTAACGTCCAAAAGACCTGCGTCCAAGCGCAATAATGTGAGTGTAAGTAATCAAAGGCTCGCTAGCCTTATGCCTGAATTCACCTCCACTATAGTCACCGCCTAAATACATAGCGTGCAGGTTATAATCCGTTCCAGACGGTCCTGAATAGGTAAACTTCCCACCATTGTATTCGTATATGCCATAACTAGCACCAAATCCAGCATTAGGTCCTATAAACAGAACAGATGTCCTATTGTCTCCTCCATTATGATAAAAATAGGCATAATCTGTAGGACTGCCACCAATCAGTTCTTGAGAGGACAGGTTTAAACCAAGATCAAGGGTTCCACCATCAAGAGTAAACAACCCCCTATCAATAAGGGTATTGAGGCCACTGGCCATACCTATCTGCATTATTCCATTCGTCTGCAAAACCGAACCATAAGGCTTTACCTCCAAAGAATGCACATACATCCGCCCCCCGTCTAAACGCAGAGAGCCTGTGTTGCCGCTACTACTACTCTCAGCTCCAACTGTTACATCTGCATTTGGACCCCAAAACGTTCCAGTCGACTGATAATACCTGGCCTCGGAAAGGGTAGAAATCTCTTGTCCTCCTATTGTCATAGAATTAAGGCAAGTAAAGCCTGAGAGAGAACCAAGCATTTGAGCATAACCACCCATATTTATATCTGCTGTATCAGCCCTGAATTCTCCATTTCTAAGCCTAAGGGTAGCCTCGCCAGCTCCTCCAATTGTCACATCCTTAAAATAAAGGGTATTCCCACTATGGAAAGGATAATCCACTGTCAAAGTTACTGCAAAAATCCCTGCTCCCAAGGCATTCATACCTAACGAATTGTAATTCCAAGCAGATGCGTCCCAGTAATTATAGGCTACCTGATAGGCATCACGAGTTCCAACTATATGTATGTCCGAACCATTTGGAGGGACACCGGTCAAAAAACCGCTATGAAACCAGTTAGACCCATTATGCCAATCCGTATCTCCTCCTCCACCTGACCAATAATAATCATCTGCATAAGAACTCACTCCAAACAGTAACCCAATCGCTAAAACCAGACTCACCTTCAAAAACCACTTTGCCATATAACTCCTCCTCCAAATCCTTTACAAAATTGCAACATTTATGAAATAGACAACATTTCTTCTTTCAAGTTTTAAGCAAAAATAATTCCAGATTACAAAAATAACCTCAGATTATGCATTAGAATTCTTCATCTTCCATCGCTTGGTTAATCAACCCTCTATTTTCTTATACAAATAAAACTCAAATCTAAAATCTCAAAAGTCAAATCCACAGCTTAAAAC
>JALVWL010000017.1:0-16461 GCA_027034965.1 Candidatus Omnitrophota bacterium | reverse complement strand
TAGTTTAACCACAAAGTGAATCCTTATCTTTAGCTTTTCCTATTGTCCTACAACGAGTTCCATTATATCACAAATCCCTATTGCATAATCTGGGTTTTATGGAATTCAGAGGCTCAGGCAAAGAGTGTTTGTTAAAAAATCTTACACAGCGAAAAACTTTTCTTACAGCTAACCTCTTACAGAAAAATTCCTTTTATCGGACACTTATTGCATAACGGATTACTCTTTTTGCAATAGTCTTTGCCTAATCTTACCAATAAGGCATGATATTCGTTATAAAGACTAACGTCCCTGTCTATATGCGCCTCTATTAATGACTGAAGCTCATCATAGCTAATATCCTCAAAACAGATACTATGGCGGGAGAAGATGCGCCTGGTATAGGCATCCACGACAAAGACTGGTTTATTCCCTGCATAGAGAAGGATAGAATCCACTGTCTCTGGACCAAGGCCGTTTATTTCAAGTAATTGCTGGCGCAAGGAATAGGTGTCAGCTGAAAACATCCTGTCAAGGTCAGCGGAATACCCTTCAACAATAAATTTGATGAGGTTCTTTAGCCTCTTTGCCTTTATATTGAAATACCCTGCTGGGCGAATAAGCCCTGCGAGGGTTCCTATATCAAGTTCATAAATTTTCTGTATATCAAGGTTCCCTGCCTGTTTCAGATTTGCTATTGCTCGCTCTACGTTCTTCCAATTCGTATTCTGGGTAAGCACCGCACCAACGATAATCTCAAAACGGCTTTCTCCCGGCCACCAATGCTGCGGCCCAAATGCAGAATATAGCCTATTGTAGATGTCTTTTAATACGTTGGTTAAATCCCCCATATCATCTCAACTTCAAAGTCACCAGTGCAAACAAGGCAAGAAGGCCGGATATTATCCAAAAACGAACGATTACCTTTACCTCATGCCTGCCTTTGACCTGAAAGTGATGATGCAATGGCGCTACCCTAAATATGCGCCTTCCAAAAAGACGAAAGGATCCTATCTGCAATATCACTGACATGGCCTCCAAAACAAAAACCCCACCCGCAATAATAAGCAATATCTCCTGTTTGATAAACAAAGCAAGCGCACCGATAAGCCCTCCCAGGGCCAATGCGCCAACATCACCCATAAAGACCTCTGCAGGATAGGCATTGTACCAAAGATAACCTAAAGATACACCAAACAATCCAGCGCATATAACCGCAATCTCCCCTGCACCAGGGACATAGGGGACAAACAAATAAGTTGCCAGTTTTGCGTTTCCAGTAATATAGGCAAGAATGGCATAGGTTAGGGCAACTATTGCAGTGCAGCCTATTGCAAGGCCATCCATACCATCGGTTAGGTTTACTGCGTTAGACGAAGCAGTTACGACGAAAGCTGACCACAAGACATAAAATATACCCAAATTCATCGCCAATCTCTTAAAAAATGGGAAGAAGATCTCATTTGGAATCCATGGCTGGGATAAAATCCACGCGCCAATGATAAGGCCAACAATGGCCTGATTAAATAGTTTTGTTCTCTTGGATACCCCTCTTGCGGATTTCCCCTTAAATTTTCGCAGGTCATCGATCAATCCTAAGAAACCAAGATGCAAAAGCGCATATATACTCACCCACAAAAATGGATTTGTCCAATCCACCCACAACAGCCATGTAATAAGCAGAGATGCGAGTATAAATATACCTCCCATCGTCGGGGTGGATTGTTTGGTTTTGTGCCAGTCAGAAAGGTCAGGGCACTCCTTCTCGTCGCGCGTAACCTGTAGGAGCTGGGATTTCTTCAAAAGCCCTATCCCTTTTCCGATTAAGAACCAGGAAAGCAAAAAACCAGTCACAACAGCCATTATAGAACGAAAGGATATATATTTTAGGACATTAAACCCAATCCAGATATCACTGAATCTATAGAATAGATTATAAAGCATTCAACCTACTCCCTGTTGTCAGCCCACCAATACCTTCCCCTCTGCATACCTTACCTTGGCTGCCTTGCGCGGATAGAACAAGGCAAGGGCAATGGTAAGTGGGCCGATTCTGCCTACATACATCAGAAGTATGATTATTATTTTACCTACAAATGAAAGCTCAGGAGTAATTCCAGTACTAAGCCCCACAGTTGCAAAGGCAGAAACTGCCTCGAATAGAAGGTTTGAAAAACCCAATTGCCCGTCCACAACTAATAATGCAAGTAAACCAAGGCTAAGAGTAACCAGGGAGAATAGCAAAACGGCAACTGCTCGATGGACAATGTAAGGCGCAACTGAACGCCTGAAAAGTACAACCTGTTCATCGCCCTTCATATATTTAATCGCTGCAGCTAGTAACAATCCTACTGTATTGGTCTTTACCCCACCTCCTGTGGAACCAGAAGAGGCACCTATAAACATAAGGATCACCAGCAAAAACTGACTAGCAAGAGAAAACCCAGAAATAGGGAGGCTGTTAAATCCGGCTGTCCTGGCATTGACAGAATGAAAAAACGCTGACAACCAGGCCGCACGCAGAGGCAGGACCTGAAAAGAATACAGGCGCTCCAGGAAAAACAAACCTATCGCACCAGAAAACAAAAGGACCACGCTCATCAACAGTACGAGCTTTGAATGTATAGAAAGCCTCTTCTCTTTCTTCGTTACTATTCCCCATAAATTTTGTAGGACGATAAAACCCATCCCGCCCAAGATTATCAATGTAGAAAGAACCCCTACTATAAAGACATCTCCACGCCAGCGGGAAAAGCTGTCTGAAAACAGGGAGAAACCAGCATTGCAAAACGCAGATATAGAATGAAAGATACCCCAATATATAGAGAGGAAAGGACTGCCTGTCTCTGCAAACCAGCGTATAGACAACAGAGCCATACCCACAAGTTCTACTACCAAGGTCGCCTTTAATATAAATGAAATAGAGGACTTAAGCTCGCTAAGTCTTTCTTGATCCAGAACCCTACTCATAGCAAATGCCTGCCTGGAAGAGACCGGCCGTCCCATACTTACCAGCACGGATGCTGCAAATGTCATTATCCCCAATGCCCCCAATTGTATCAACAAGAGAATTACCAGCTGACCAAAGACAGTAAAGTCCTTCCCTGTATCCAGGACGATCAAACCTGTAACGCAGGTAGCAGACACAGCCGTAAAGAGTGCATCTATAAATGAAATATTTGTATTGGTTGAGATAGGTAGCAGAAGGAGAAGCGTGCCCGTCAATATAAGGAACAAAAAGCTCACTGACAAAAACAACTCCGGGCGGCCATAAAGCCTGGACAGCAACCTGTCTATCAGGGTCAATCTATACACCCGTCAACAACTCCTCTACAATACGACCCGAGACATCTCCAGAGGGCAGATTCTCAAAGGCAGATTTCATTGCCTGAAGTGCATCCGTATCCCTCTTTAACCTCAATATATTCCTTATCAAATCGACACTACTATCCGCATATACGGCCACTCCCCTCTTCACCAGGAAATCTCGATTCCCTTCTTCCTGGCCAGGTATGGGATCGACCAGGATCATAGGCACGGCCTTCATCATTGCCTCGCTCACCACTAATCCCCCTGGCTTGGTAACCAACACATCTGCCAGACTCATCATATATTCCATATTCTCTATCATACCAAATACTTTTAAATTATTGCTTATATCCTGGAAGGCCTCTATCTCCCTGCGCAATGCCTCATTTTTGCCACAACCCACCACTATTTGAGTATCACGCATCAATACCTTTACTGCATCCACTATCATCTCTTTCCTGACTGCATTGGCCAGCATAAGTACGGTAAATTTATTCTCCAGACCAAAACGTTCCAGAAGCTGCTCTCTGGGCAGGGACTTCAGAAAGGAGGCCGGAACAGGTATCCCGGTAACAGATATCTTATCTCCGGAAACACCCATACCAACCAATTGTTGCCTTGCCTCTTCACAGCCTACAAAATACTTGTCCACTCCCTTAGAATACCAGAATCTATGCACAACATAGTCAGTAACTACACAGACCAGACGGCACCTGCAGGAAAATTTTTTCCTGTAATAGGTAACCACATCATTTGCCATAAAATGCGTCGTGACAACTAGGTCTATATTTGCCTGCCTTATATATTCACCCAGGGATTTTGCAGCCATAATATTGAGCAGGCCATGCCAGGAATCGACAAAGATAGAATGAGACGGCCTGTTAGTCAGATCAAACAAAAACCTCCACAACCACTTGGCCTTATTTATTACCTTCATATATCCAGAACTGTAGATCTGCTTAAACCAGAGAGGGGTAAAGTCCAGGATATCCATCATAACGACATCGGATCTACCGCTTGCAATGAAGGCCTCGTAGAGGCCTTGTGCAGCCCGTCTATGGCCATTACCCGCCGAAGCATAGAGAATCAAAACAGCCACTTTCTCCCCCTTTTGTTTTTAGTTCTCCCCATTGTATCTTGCATCAATACTATCCCTATAATTAGAGATGGCCTTATGGGAGAATATTATCATCTTATACACATTCGGATAGAGATACAGGGGTTCGAAAAAATATGCCTTCCCATCAGGAAACCGTTTTACCATTCCGTTGCTAAAGACATCCTCCATTCTTACTCGTGTTGGCAACATATTGTCTTCTAAATCGTCTCCACTAGAAAAAACAGCCCCTTTTTCTTCACAAAAAAATGGATAGAATAACTCAAAGGCCTTTAAGGCAAGCATATCATCCTCTCTGTAGGTCTTACGCTTAAGACGACCCAACCTTTCATACGAAATGAGTTTGCTAGTCAGCTCTGCCGGCAATATATTATTGGGCCGTGTAGAATGAGCAGAATTATAATCAAGGGAAACCGTCCCCAGATACACAATATCCGCGCTCCTTAATGAAAACGACCTTACAAATATCACCGGAGTGAAGACAAACCATACTATTGCATTAAGAAAGACCGACAAAATCCCTGCTTTTATAAATAGACTATCCAGATTAATGGCTACTGCTCTCCCACTTGCCTCGCTGCTATGCTGACCCTCTTTACCCCAATCTTACGACATATATCCCAAACCGCAACCGTCCGTCCTAGCGAAGAAAGCCTATCTGCCTTTATAAGGACCTCCATATTGGGATTTTGTTTCAATTGTTTGGTCAATATATCTTCCAATTCCCTGCCGGTAACAATCATCCCTTTGTAAAGGATGGCATCTTCTCCATTTATTACGACCACCTCCTGTTGAGGAGAAACCATCTCACTGGTAATCGCCTTAGGGATATCGACATTTATTCCAGAATTTATCACAAAACTCGAGGTCAATATAAAGAATATCAATAACAAAAAGACGACATCGACCAGCGGTGCAATATCTATAGGACGCAGGCCGCCTTCAAGTTCTTTGTAACGCCTGAACCTTCTAAACCTCATAAGGCAACTCCCTTATTCAGATACTGCCAATATAACATCTATTGCCGATCGTTCCATATCTATTACGATATTATTGACCCGACTCACGAAATAGTTATACGCCACATAGGTGGGAATGGCCACAAATAGACCTGCGGCCGTGGTTATAAGTGCCTCCCATATTCCCCCTGCCAGATCAGCCGGGTTTACGGGAGCAAAGGCAGTCGCCTTCATCTGGACTATCTGGAAGGTATGCACCATACCAAGTACGGTCCCCAATAGTCCCATCAGAGGTGTGATATGGGCAATTGTCGCAAGGCCTGTGAGATTTTTCTCGAGTCTAGGTATCTCATATATAGAGGCATCCTTCATCGCCTCTTCTATCTCCTCTCTGGAACGCCCGTACCTTCTCAGACCAGCTGCGACTACTGTAGAAACCGGCGAGGAAATCGATTCAGCCAAGGAGAGGGCCTCCTCGACCTTCCCCTTTTCAACCAGAGAAACGATATCACGCATAAACTTTTTTGTATCTATGTTCGCCTGAGAAAACCTGATGAACCTCTCTATGATTATAGCCAGCGCAATAACCGAAGAAAATATTATTGGCCACATCATTATTCCACCTTTAAAGACAACCTCTATCATACTTACCTCCTTTCCTCACTTTATCGACTCCAGTTTCTCTTGGGCAATCTTTGATTCCTGTATCCCCAAATCCCTTACCTTCTCGTATATACCGACCGCCTCCTTGGGCATGCCCTTCTTTTCATAGAGTCTGGCTACTTTTAATAATGCAGATGCATATCTATGCTCATCTACCTCCTTGCTAGAATAGGCCGCCTTCAAAAAGAACTCTATTGCCTTATCTAGTTCGCCTGCCTCCTCCCATATACTGCCTATGTTGTAATATACATTCGGCTGCTCATCTTTGCCCGTGAAATCTATGACCTTTTCCCAGGCATAGGCACTATCTGCCAGTCTGCCCATTTTATAATAGAGCTGGGCCAATTCTCTGTAGGCCTTTCCAGCAAATTCCTTCGCATTATTTATCACCCACTTTAGGTCTTCGACCGCGCTATTGTAGTCCTTGCTATCCGCATAGATATAGGCACGGGCGATGTGAAACTCTGCCTTCAGTGAATTATCCTTGGCATCTATATATTTGTTCAATATCTCCAGCGCCTTCTCCCTCTCTCCCCTCAAGTCATAAAGCCATACCATATCATAATAGGCCTTATATACCTGGGAAGAACTAGAGTATCTCTGGATAAACTTTTGTAAATACCCCTCTGCCTGGGTGTACTTTTTCTCGCTCAACATCTTCTCGGCAAGCCATAACAAGACCTCTCTGGCCAAGGCATCATCGGGATATTTATCGACCAGCTTCCTGAACCTGCTCAAGGCCTCCTTTTCCCTGCCAAGACGGTAATAACACCAGGCAAGTTCATACTCAAACTCAGGCCTGAGACCCTGCTCCTCGGATAGGGAAGAAAGCAATCTACGGAATAAATGAAGGGCCTTTTTATATTCACCCACATTGAAATAGGCCGTTGCCAATAGATAACTCACATGGGGCTCATATTTTGAAAGCCAGTTATTCTTATCTAACTTCTGGATAAACTCTATGCTTTTATTAAAACTGCCCAGATTAAAATAAGTCAGGGCAAGATTATAATAGACATCCGAGATATATTTTGTATCCGGGAAATTCTTTAATATATCCTCAAAATACAGAATTGCCTGTTCGTAATTCTGCAGCTTCATAAAGGCTATGCCAAGTTGAAGGGTAATGTAATCAGAATAATAACTATTCGGATAATCTGTCTGCAATTTTGTAAGAAAATCAACGGCCCTGTTATATTCTCCTTCGGCTATCAATGTCTCACCAATCTTGACCAAGGCACCCAGTTTCATCATCTGATTGTCAGCGGCATCCGCAACCATCCTAAAGTACTCTATTGCCTGTTCATAGTTACCCATCTTTAAGCTGGTCCAGGCCAGGCCATAATAAGAATTAACGACCACATTATCTATGTCAGGCATTGCATCCGCATCCTTTTGTTCCTTGGAATTTACTACCAGAAAATAATACTCCGCGGCCTTATCGTAATTGCCCAGGGCAAAATAGGACTCTGCCAACCAGTAAAAGACATCTCTTTTCCATACAGTTGTAGGATACCTAACCAAGATACCCTCTAATAAATCCCTGGCCTCTTTATACCTGGCTTCTTTAAAAAGCAAATAGGCCCTCGCAAATTCTATATTATCATTCCTGCGTTTAAACAGACTTGTCGCCCTATCCAGGGCCTGCTTGGCCTTGGCGAACTGGCCCATACGAAGATAACACCAGGCCTTTGATTCCTCTGCATAACCAGCCAGGTCTTCTCCTTTGTAAATTAGAGAGAGCTTATCGAAATACTTCAATGCCTCTTTGTAGTCGCCGAGTATATAATTCAGTTTTCCGAGATAAAAATAGGCAGAAGAAAGATATTTGCTCTCAGGGAAATCGAATATGAATCTTTCAAAGGCATCCTTTGCCGCATTGTAATCCCCTTTTTTATAATAGATCTCTGCCAGGGCAAACCTGGCCGATGCCCGCATAGGTCGTTTATCAGAATCCATATATTTTCTGGCCAGCTCCTTTGCTGATTCAAGGTCTCCGCTATCGATATAGATACTAAGGAGCAAATCCAATCCGACTTCCTCAGAAGAAGGGTCTTTCAACATCTCCTTTGATTCAGCCACAGCCGAATTGGTATCCCCTATATCTCTGTATAGCTCTACCAATAACTTGAGGACCTCAAGGCGAGCCGTATCACCCAAATTTAAATCAGACTTCAAGGAGAGCAACAGATCCAAGGCCTCCCTGTAGTCCTTTTTGGCAATATATATCTTCGCCAGCAAGAGGCGTTCTTCAACCATAGGTAGATCCGAAATAGATAGGTCCTTCTTCAGAATAGACTCCGCCACATCATATAGACCATCTCGATAGGCCTGCTTTGCAACCTCCAAGTCAGACTCACGCGCAAGCCCTAAGCCAGAGCTCACCACAGCAATTGCAACTATGCCAATGCCAATCCTATTAATCAGACTGCCCATCCTCAGAAAAGACCTCCTTCTCAGAGAAGACCTCTGCCGTAAACCAGTATATCTCTCCATCCCTCCAGCCATCGGCAGGCAGGCCTGCCTTCAGGGCCAGGTGGCGAAGAAAGGTCTGCCTATCCCAACCGTATTCTACAGGGACCTGGGGCAGGAGCAGACCCGAATGTATACCCTTCCTCAAGAGCAGACCGTGTTTGCCTATCCTTATATCGTTTATGTCCTCTAGCTTCTTGAGTGGACTAAGGACCGAAATCTCTATCTCTATATCCTTCATCTCACCTATATCCACGGCAGGGAAACGCGGATCTCCCACTGCCGCCTGAATAGCCATCTCAGCAACTACCTCACACAAGGGCATATCGGCAATAATGTGTCCTATACAGCCCCTGAGCATACCATTCTTCTCCAGGGTAACAAAGGCCCCTTTTTCCTTATAGAGCAAGGGGTCGTCTATCTCCAGGTTATCGAGGCGCTTGCCTGTGCGCAGATAATGCTCTATACTCCGCCTTGCCAGAGACAATAGTTTTCTCCTCTGTTCTTTATTCAGCATACCTACCTCCTTCATAGGTTTTGCCTTCCCCTGCCCCTTCGCGGTTATCACCCCAGCAGAATATCCAACTACTCGCGACTTATCCCCCTGTGCATCTCCAGAATTGGCATACTTCAGGAGTTTAAATTCCCTTTCACCATAATGGGAAACAAACACCAATGAAAAAAGCAAGGGCTCCCAGCCGCAGAATTCAAAGTCCTTATTCAATACCCCCAGATAAAAGACATCTGCATCCAATTTCCTCAAAGCCGATATAGCCTTTCCGTCCATCTTAACTGCCTTATCATAACTATAATAATGCGACATATCCGTACTCACCAATAAGACAACATCGTCCCTGTCTTTGATAACAGAAAACAGCTGTGCCGCGGCCTCCTTTATATCCTCAAAAGAGACCTTTCCAAACAGGGCCGCCACTATCCGGCAGTCGGGCCTAACGTATTTTATAAAGGGAAGCTGCACCTCAACAGAATGCTCTCTCTCAAAGACCCTGTTATCAGCAAAGGCAATATCCAGCTCCTCAACCAGCTTGTCTGTTAATTCCTGGTCAACCACTACCGGCCCCAATGGCGTCTCGTACTGCGAGACATCGAGAAGGGCAATACCATTGAAATAAAAATAATGAGACGGTGCAAGGATGATGACAGTCTTTATGCGGTCCAGCCTGGAAAGCAGGGCATAAGTATAACCAGCCACTGGCCCTGAAAATATGTAGCCAGCATGGGGGGCGATTAATACCCTTACAGAACCCATTTCTAGGCCATCCGGGAGCCTTGCTGAATCGACAAAAGAAGAAATCATACGCAAAACTGTTTGCCTATCTGCGGGATAAAACTGTCCTGCAACATTAGCCTGCTTTACCGAGCAAAATCCAGCAGTTCTCCCGGACGCAATGACCAAAACAGCAGCAGCTATCAAACTGATAATTTTCGAAAACCTATCTCCCAATACATTCATCTCCTGAAAAATACAATAAAGCCAGATTATGCATTAGAATTTTTTATCTTCCATCTTATAAAACTCAAATCTCAAAAGTCAAATCCACAGCTTAAATCTTAAGCATGAAGAATGGAGCATGGAGAATGAAGGAAAATTTTTACCAAGGATGAAACATATCTCAGTAAATAAGAATCCTTCATGCTTCCTTCTCCATCCTCAAAACTTGAGTTGTGGTTTTTAGTTTTGCGTTTTGACTTTTTAGTTAATATTATACCCTAAAACCACTGGATTATGGCAAAAATAAGACTAAGGTTGCCCATCTCAGGCTATTTTGAAGAAAATTTAACAATTGGACCGGAAAATAAGTCTATACCTGACTCTTCCAAGACATAAGAGACAATCACTGGCCAGGGGCTGAGCACACGTGGGTCAACAAAGGGCCTAAACTCATCTGCAAGCAATAACAGATAAACCGTCTGTTTCAGGGGATCGTTATAGATAATTTTGACATCCTTAACTGCCGACCAAAACTCTTTCTTTATCGCCTTGCTAATGAACCTGTTCGCCAACTGGTGATTATCCTCCAGGAGAGCCGAAAAAAAGTCCCTACTAGGGCCGTTTAATCTGACCGCAACCACCCTGCCTTTATCAAAGGCTCCCATAAACGGCAACCACCCCAGCCTTATATATCCCTTCAATTTCTCGGCCTTATCCTTGGACAGCATCCCTGGATCAAATACACCTATATACTTTACGTCCGCATCGCCTATTTTCGGATAAAGAAGCCTCTCCAGTCCTGCCGAACCAAGCAAGGATAGTGCCTGCTCCATAAAAAAATCCCCTCTTATATAGAGGCCCAAATGTACCCCTTGGATAGAATCTATGTCTATATCTGCAGGGATAATCCCTGCCAGCAGGACCAACAATTGAGCCCGCCTCTGGCCTATCCACCGCCAGAACCGCCAATCCTTTGTCAACTCAAACAAACGGAACCAATCCCTTATCAGTGCCTTTCTATCCATAGAACTAAATACCAACCGAAAATCATCCGTCAGGGCAAAACTGCCTAACCTTTTCAGGGCATCAGCAACAGATAAATCTACCTTTTTGATATTCGCATTCCTCAAAAGACCCGTAAAGTCTATCAATCCATATATGCCAATCTTCCAACCATTAAACATTATCTCCACCGGGCGCCTGGTCTCTTTTATATAGGAATTGACCTTTCGAATAATCGAAAAAGGCGACTCCTGACGAACAAAGAGGAATCTGCCTCTGTCAATAAAATCAGCCCCCTGAAAATTGAGGCCATCGAGTCTGTGCAACTCTTTTGTATATTGGGCTGCCAGCCATTCATAGGCAAGACGTCGAAGCGGCTCAAACTCTGCATTTTCAAGAACTGCCTTATTCAACCTATCTTTCAGGATATCCACTATAGGCGAGGCATTCTCACAAGCGACATCCACCTGCAGCACAAGATCCTTTATCAAAAACCCGTCCTTCAACCTGATAATCTCTGCCCTCAAAGGAAGGAGACTTACCTTTAAACCCCTGGGGACATCTTCTTGTCCTTCTGAGGCACGCTGCCAGAACTCAAAGACGTCCTTATCCGAAAGGTCGCCCAATATATTCCTGATATTACGTTTTAGGGCAACATCCGCTGAGACGAGGATATCCCCAGCAAAGGAAAAGAGCAACCCTTCAGGCACCTGAGAAAACAGAGATCTGTCAGGAGAAAGGGCCGTGTACATCTGCGAGTCTCTCAACAACAGACCAGAAACAAAACCCCGTGCAAAAGATTGGCAATCCTCTGGCAGGTCTTTCACCACGACAAGCCTCAGAGAATCTCTGGAAAAAGATACGCCGACCAGCCTATTGTCCGGGCTTCCATAACCAGAGACAGGCAGGACCAATAGAAAGGCTAATAGAAACCACCTCCACAAACCCTTATACATCCCCACCCCTATTGTCTTCTATTATACCGGATTATGCATTAGAATTCTTTATCTTCCAGCGATTGTTAATCAAACATCTCTTTCCTTATTAACAATCAAGCATGAAGAATGGAGCATGGAGAATGGAGGAAATTTTTTTATTAAGAAAGAAAAATATCCCAGTAAATAAGAATCCTTCATGCTTCATACTTCATTCTTCCTCCTCCATTCTCAAAACTTGCGTTGTAGTTTTTAGTTTTGACTTTTTAGTTTTTAGTTATTTTTCTTTGTCCCACAACGAGTTCTATTATATCACAAATCCCTATTGCATAATTTGGGTTTATCTTTCTTATCTCCTCATAACTGATTCCAGATGCGCAGACATACCCTCTATCTCTGCAATCATCTTTATTACAGGCTTTGCCTCATCCAGGGCCTTCTTCGTATAGGAAATAAGGTGCACGCGCTTGACAAAGTCATCCAAAGAGAGACCTGAATGCATTCGCGCTGTTCCTCCCGTAGGCAATATATGACTCGGCCCTGCGAAATAATCGCCAAGGGCCGTCGGAGAATACAGGCCCAGAAACACCGCCCCTGCATTGACCACCTTCTTTGCTATCGAATTGGGATTTTTTATAAGTATCTCCAGGTGCTCTGGGGCAATCTTATTGGCGAGATCAACAGCCTCATCTAGGTTTCTAACAACGACGATGTAGCCATTGACCTCTGGTATACGCCTGCGGACTTCCCTTGCAAGCTTCTTTGATGTAGTAAGCAGTATTGCCATACCCCCTACGTGTTCGGACTGGGCCTTCATATCCGCAATAACAAATTCAATGGGTGTATATTGATTGGCAATAATCACCACCTCGCTAGGTCCAGCAAGCAGGTCTATATCGACCAGGCCGAAGACTTGGCGTTTTGCCTCTGTAACATATTGATTCCCAGGGCCGATAATCTTATCTACCTTTGGAATGGTGCGCGTCCCAAAGGCAAAGCCAGCAATCGCCTGCGCACCACCGACCTTAAAGACCTTGTCTACCTTCAGCAGGCTGGCAACTACCAGTATATTCGGATTGACCCTGCCATCCCTATCTGGAGGCGTGGCGATGAATATCTCTTTTACCCCAGCGACCTTAGCCGGCACCACTGCCATATATACAGAAGACACCAACGGACTCTGTCCTCCTGGCACGTAGACACCAATTCTTGAAAGGGGAGTAATTTTTTCCCCTACAAAAGAACCATAAGGGCCTTTTGTCTTCCAGGACTTCTGGAGCTGTTTTTTGTAGAATGCACTTACATTTTCTATAACCCGCTTCAGCCCGGAAACAAAATCCTTGCTGACGAACTGAAATGCCCCTGCTACTTCTGCCTCTGAGACGCACATCTGACGCGCAGTAAACCTGACCTTATCGAACCGTTCAGTATACTTTAGGATGGCATCATCGCCCTTCGCCTCTACATCCGAGAGTATCTTTGCCACCCTCTCACGCACCTTTTTAGGAGGCAATTCTATTCGAATAGAATTTAAGAACGATTTATTTAACTTCCGAACAATTTTCATACCATTAACCCGGAGTATACATTAGAATTCTTTACTTTCCAGCAATTGTTAATCAAACCTCTCTTTTCTCATCCAAACATAACTCGAATCTAAAATCTCAAATCTCAAAACCACAGCTTAAAACTCAAATTTTAAGGATGAAGGACAGAGCATGAAGAATGAAGGAAATTTTTCATTAAGAATGAAACATATCTCTGTAAATAAAAATCCTTCATGCTTCCTTCCCCTTTCTCAAAAGTTGAGTTGTGGCTTTTTAGTTTTTAGCTCCTTGAGGTTATAAAAATATCTCATGGTTCTCACTTTCAAAAATCCATCTACTACAGCGTCTCTTCTACATAGGCCTTGACTATCCCTATTACATTATCCCACTTTTTTTTCAAAGACTCAAAATCATCCTTTACACCGCCCTGGACAAATTCAGGCCTTCCACCGCCCGAGGCATTGATTACCTGCCTTATCCTCTCCATCGCCCTTCTCATATCAAGCCTATCCGATAGAGCCTTAGAGGCTGCCAATAATATCTGGACCTTTTTCTTTCCTTTTCCAGCAAAGATACCGACAAAATCTGCATCTTTGGATTTAAACTCGTCCCAGAGGCTGCGCAGACCATCCAACTCTATATCCTCAAAGAGGCCAGATACAATCCTTACCTCCTTAACTTGCCCGATCTCTCTCACCTTCTCCTTTGCCTCACTGGCTATCTGCCTGGCCCTAATCAACTCCAATTCCTTAGTCAATGCCCTGACCCTGGAATCCAATTCTTCGACGACAGGGACAATCGTATCTATTTCTACCTTCAGTATTGTCTTCTCCGCCTCAACGATATCCCGCAGACGTGAGAAATAGGCATAGGCAGGCCTGCCTGCCAGGGCCTCTATTCTACGCACCCCCGCAGATATAGACCTCTCAGAGACAATACAGAACAGCCCAATCTCTCCTGTACGGTCCAGGTGTGTGCCCCCACATAGCTCACAGGAAACCTCACCAATCTTTACCACCCTCACACGTTCCCCGTATTTCTCACCAAAAAAGGCAAGCGCACCCAAATCACGCGCCTCTTCTATCCCCATCTCCAGTTTATCAACCGGAATATCCTGTCTTATCCACTCATTAACTCGTTCCTCGACCCTCTTAAGCTCATCGGTACTGATTGCCTTAAAGTGTGTAAAATCAAATCGCAATCTCTCTTCATTCACCAAGGAGCCGGCCTGTTGTATGTGCTCGCCCAACTCCCTTCGCAAGGCGGCCTGTAACAGGTGCGTTGCGGTGTGATGGCGGGCAATGTCCATCCGTCTTTCTCTGTCTACTCGTGCAATGACATCATCTCCAGTTCTGATCTCACCCTTCTCAACAACACACCTACAAGCAACCACATCTCCAATCCTATAAGTGTCAACCACTTTCGCCTTAAATTTATCCGAATAGATTTCCCCCTTATCTCCGACCTGCCCTCCTGATTCGCCATAGAAGGGACAGGATTCAAGGATTATATCCACCTCATCACCTTCCTTTGCCCTATCCAGAATATCGTCATTACGGAGAATGGCCCGTATCTGCGTCCTCGTCTCGAACTCGTCATATCCGATAAAGCACATTCCCCGTCCACACTCCCTAAGATTTCGATGGGCAAATATATCGTCTACTGTCTTGCCTGATTCCTGAGAACGACGCCTCTGTTCCTCCATAAGCACCTCAAATCCCTTCTCGTCGACAGACAATCCCCTATCCGCTGCTATCTGGCGACTCATCTCCAAGGGGAATCCATAGGTGTCGTAAAGGAGAAAGCATACCCTTCCACTTAATTGCGCATCTTTATTTTTAATAGCCTTATCTATCTCCTGTTCAATAAGATTCAATCCTACATCAAGGGTCCTTAAGAACCTGTCCTCTTCAGCACGAATCATCTCGGATATCACCTCAAGGCGATCCTTTAATTCAGGGTAGGGATTCTGCATAACCTCAACGATGACCGGCACCAGCTCATAAAGGCCGTGCCTGTCTCTCCCTAATTCCCTTATGTGCCAAACAGACTTACGAATAAGCTTCCTTACCACATAGCCCCGTCCCTCATTTGAAGGGATAACCCCATCTCCAATAGCAAATACAGCCGCCCGAATATGATCGGCTATGGAATAGACCACGGGTTTATTCTTCTCTGAGAGTTTCTGACCACTAATCTCCAGTATCTTCTTGACTACTGGTTCAAATATGTCTATCTCAAAATTACTCCTCTTGCCTTGCATAACCGCGGCAATGCGCTCAAGCCCCATACCCGTGTCTATGTTTTTCTGGGGCAGGGGCTCTAGCCTACCTCCATCGCGGCGGTCAAACTGCGTAAATACCAGATTCCATATCTCAGCAAACCTGCCACAATCACAATCAACACCGCAGCGATGACCTTTCGCCAAAGAGGAGAACTCCTTTCCCTGGTCGAAAAATATCTCAGAACAGGGGCCGCATGGACCATTAGGACCTTTCTTTATCGCATCTGAGGGCCAAAAGTTGGTTTTATCACCTAAACGCGCGATTCGCTCTTCTGGGATACCGATCTCAGCCGCCCATATTTCATAGGCCTCTTCATCATCCCTGTGCACAGAGACCCAGAGCCTATCTGGCTCTATCTTCAGCACCTCTGTCAAAAACTCCCATGCCCAGACAATTGCCTTACGCTTAAAATAGTCGCCAAAGGAAAAATTACCAAGCATCTCAAAAAACGTATGGTGGTACGGCGTCTTGCCCACCTCGGGAAGGTCATCGGTACGCAGACACTTCTGACAACTTGTGGCCCGCGTAAAATCAGTAATGTGGCCCATAAACTGGGGCTTGAACTGATTCATGCCCGCACTGGTAAACAATACCGTTGGATCGTCAGCAGGGACCAGACTATCCGAGGCAACTATCTTGTGCCCCTTTGATTCAAAAAACCTCAAAAACTTATCCCTTAATTCATCCGTCGAAAACATAATTCACCTCAGCATTTTATCCCGGATTATACATTAGAATTC
>JALVWL010000016.1 GCA_027034965.1 Candidatus Omnitrophota bacterium | reverse complement strand
GGTTTACATCTGGCTGGGCCTTTTTATCAAGGAGAATAACATCTCCTTCCTTCAACTCTGCTATGTGCTTCAGTTCCAGTTTGACCTTCTCCAGGACACCCCTTAGTTCGGCTGGACAGACAAGAAGATTATTCTGCCACTTCTCCTTTAATTCCTTTCTAGAAACCTTCCCGGCCTGGCGCTTCAATAGATTTGGAATCAAGGGTTCAAGAAAATTTATGGGATAACAAAGGCTCAATATACCAGCGGCATCCCCCATCTTCATATCAAAACAGACCAATAAGACCAGCTCATTCGGCGCTAAGACCTGGGCAAAATAGGGATTACTCTCCTTTTCAACCACCTCAAAGGAAATCTCAACCACCGAAGACCAGACCGCCTTTATCTCTGACAGGATCTTCTTCACTATCCGATCCGCAACCACCCACTCTATCTCTGTAAGCTCTCTGTTGGGCTGGGAGACGGGTTTTGAACTGCCACCCATAAGGCGGTCTATCAGCACCAGCAAGATACTGGGATTAATCTCAACCACCAAGCGGCTGTTCTGCGGCCGGGCCTCAACCACATTAAAACAGGTCTCTTCGGGTACAGACATCAAAAATTCCTGATAGGTAAGCTGATCTATGGAGGAGATAGTTACATCTAGCATCGTCCTGGTATATCCTGCTATGGCAAGGGAGAGATTCCGGGCAAAGCTCTCGTGCAAGGCCCTTATCCTCCGCAATCCTTCCTTAGGAAAGCGCTCTGGATTCTTAAAGTCATATACCCGGGCCTTACGCTTTCGAAGTTCCTCTGGCGTAAGCTTTTTGCTCTTTGAAAGCAATGCATTTATCTCTTCCTGAGACAATATTTTATCTGCCATAAAAGATTCCCTTACTTATTCTAAATAAAACTCAAATCTAAAATCTCAAAAGTCAAAACCACAGCCTAAAACTTAAATCTTAAGAATGAAGCATGGAGCATGGAGTATGGAGAATGAAGGAAACTTTTTATTTAAACAAGGGAAATATCCCAGTAAACAAGAATCCTCCATGCTTCCTTCTCCCTCCTTCATCCTCAATTTCAAACCCTCACCCTTATCTTATTCGCCAGATCCTTCCACAGGACCAATAGATCCGGCAGGATCTTCTCCCTTTGCCTTTTGCTATATTCAATAAACACATTCTGGATCTCCCATAGATTGACCTGGATCTTTATCCTATTCAATATCTCCATCAACCTGAGCAAAGAAGACAGCGTCTCTTTGTCGACACCCCTGGCCAATCTTTCAACCAGGTCCCCCAGAATGGCCTCAAGATAGCCCCTTATCTGTCCCACCTCAACCGAAACTCCGTACATATCGATCTCCCCCAGCAAGGCCATAATCTGGGAATAAACCTCATCGTCCAGGGACCTGTGTTGAAGCAAAGACTTCAAACGCTTATTCAGGACCTGCTGGACAACCACTGTCAGGCCAAATGGCAGAGAATAGTTCAGAGACCTCAACCCCTGGAAGAAGCCCTGATAGGCCTCAAAGAGGCTATCAAAGGTCTCCTCAAAGTGGACCAGGGTATCCCTGACTATAAAGTCCAGTATCTTCTGCCTATCATCTGTCAGCACCACATCCATACCATAATAGGCCTTGCCTAGATAGTTGTCCATAGCTCGCACCAGCTCTGTTAGATTGTGCTCCCTGAAGGCATCCGAGACCGCTGACAAAAAGGCATCAAAGACCACATCCTCAAATTCCCCTTTAAGCGAACACCGTACGTCATGGGCACCCGTATAGAGGACAGCATATTCAAAACGCCTCCTCTCCAGTGTTACCAGAGAGCGCACCTCCATACGGCCTGCGCTTATCTGATAATCATTAAAGGCATCCCTATAAAATTCCTCATTGTCTACCCAATAATTATAGATAATACTAGTGGCCTCTTCCTTTGGCATGAACAGGTTGCAGATTGCAAAATGTGCACCTATCTCTTCCATAGACTTACGACGCACCTTGGCAAAATTGTGATAGACCCATGCCCCATCGCCAAACTCCTCTATATTGCTCTTTGCCTTCGCCAGGATACGAACAAATTGATCCTCTATGTCCTCATAGCCAAGAGATTCCAATAATTCTATGCACCTGGCCGCATAGGTCAAAATCTGAACCGGCTCTATCCCTGAAATCTCATCGAAAAACCAGGCACAGCTGGTAAAAATAAACAGGGAAAACTTACCTGCCTCCAGTAGACGCAGAATCTCACTTATCTCTTCCTGCTTCAGCCCATCACCAACGTTTTCTACCAGCCAGCTATCCCTGTCTATAGGCCTCAGCATAACATCCACATACCTGGCCAAGAGCTCATCCGGAGAGGCAACCCACACAGCCAGACGCTCATTTAATATCCTATCGGTTTCAGCACGTAGAAAATCTACTGCCTCTCTCAAGGGGGCGCGCCACTGCTGATCCCAACTGCCATTGCCTGCACCAATCTTACAACCACAATTGCTCCGCCATCGTTCCACCCCATGGGCACAGCTCCAGGATGTCTTTTCGTGTATCTCTACCTCAAGGAATGGGGGATATCTTTCAATAAATGCCGCATAATTTAGTATCTCTAGGTCAGGAGAATCCATTATCTTCTTCAGGGCATAGGCAAGGCCCATCTCTGCAAACTTATGGTGATGGCCATAGGTCTCTCCATCCGTAGCAATATTGACCATCAAGGCATCGACATCCTCAAAGACAAGCGGGGCATTGGCAATCGAAAGCAGTCTCTGGAAAAAGGCCTCTCCACTATTTAGTAGCCCACCAAAGGCAATATCCTGGGCGACTGGACCATCGTAAAAGAAGAGGATTATACTCTTGCCCCCAGGAAGCCTGCATAGATAGGGGAACCTACCATCTATTCCACCCCTGACATCTACCCAGTCTTTTTCACCAAGACGCCTGAACCTCTTTGCCTGATAAGGAGAAAGGATTGTAAACTTTATCCCATAATCCGCCAATACCTCCAATGTCTCTATATCCACTGCCGTCTCTGAAAGCCACATCCCTTCGGGATCCCTGTGAAAGTGATAGCGAAAGTCCTCTATACCCCATCTGACCTGTATCTCCTTATCCTTGCGCGTGGCTAGTGGCATAATAATGTGGTTATAGACCTGGGCAATTGCATTTCCGTGTCCTCCATAGCGATGCACACTGGCCGTATCCGCGGCCACTATCTTCTCATAAGTCTTAGGGGAATTCCTCTCCAACCACTGCATAAGGGTAGGGCCAAAATTAAAGCTGATATATTCATAATTATTGAGGACATCTACGATAAACTGGGCCTCATCTAGCACACGCGCTGCAGTATTGGGGGTATAACACTCGGCATCTATCCTTTGATTCCAATCGTGATAAGGATAGGCTGACTCCTGCCTCTCAATAGTTCCAAGCCAGGGATTTTCCCGCGGAGGCTGATAGAAGTGACCATGGATACAGACGTATTTCTTCATTTATCCTCTGCCACCTGTTTTATATATACAAACTGCTCCTCTCTTAGGCGCCCCTTATCCATCCAGGAAACAGTCAAGACATATTTTTCCAAAACCCCTGGTCCCACATCCGCCAGATCCACATTCGCAAACCTCTCCACTCGCCAGGAATAACGTCCCTCCTGGCCTTCATAGGAACTAAGCAGGCCTGTCTTTATATTCTCTATCTTCTCCTGGGCAATCTCTGCGACCTCTGTCCAGGCACGGGCCCTAGAATTGCTCTTTAAACCTGCTGTGAACGCAGGAAAGAGCCCAATAATACCTATCACCATTATTATACTGGCTATTAAAACCTCAAGTAAACTGAAGCCACCTAAAGAAAATCTCTTTACCATCTTTGGTTTGGTTTTTTATTATATCATCAAACGCGTCTTTGCCCAAGAATCTTGCTCAGTCCGTCATAACATCCAGGGCCACCTCTAGCTGCCCTCCATCTCGCCACTCCAGGAGAATCTTCACCGCTTCAGGAAGCCCATCCTGACTCCAGGTCCCAGACCAGCTACCATTCAAAAGATAAGAGAAGTCAAAGGCCTTCAGGCCACTAAGCAGGACCTCCTCCTGCCCCCTGGTAGAGAGGTCCTCATCTGAATCGAGTTCAAAGGCCCTATAAAGATTCCCATTTGAAAACCGATAATGGACCTCTGAGAGGTGATTGGTATCTCCCCTTATTATCAAGCTATAGAAATCCAGGCTATCCGTTGCTCCCTTGCACTGCCTATACATACTAGAGATATCTTTTGTAATCACCCGCAAGAGCAGTCTCTTTTTCTGTCGAATCGCCGCCTGAGACATCCCTCTGGAGTAGGTCTTATTAAAACTCCTCAAGAGCAGATATGCAGAGGCAACGATAAAGGCAAAGATAGAGACCGCTATCAGCAATTCGACCAGTGTAACGCCCCTCTTATCGGCTCGCCTCATCTACCAAAACATAAGGTTCCGCACAACCAATCCCAAAATACCCGTCAGTATCAGATAAACCGCCACCAGATAACTCAACAGTTCTGGGAAAAGCAGGATAAGGATCCCTATGATAATAGACAATACCGGACTGGCAATCCCCAGAATAAATAGCATACCCACCTCCCAAAATTCTTTAAAGCATACAGCAGGAAAAACCGTCCTCTTTATCGATATAGTTCATTATATCATAGACTCAACTTATGCAATAATATTAACCCGGATTTTGCATTAGAATCCTTTATCTTCCATCGCTTGGTTAATCAGCCCTCTCTTTTCTTATCTAAATATAACTCAAATCTAAAATCTCAAAAGTCAAATCCACATCTTAAAACTTAAATCTTTCTATTTTTATCCTCTATTTCTTTTCTCTTTATC
>JALVWL010000015.1:803-4896 GCA_027034965.1 Candidatus Omnitrophota bacterium | reverse complement strand
GTCCTGGAGGGCCTCATAATCGAATCCCTTGAGGAGGAATTGGAGAGAGATACCCCTATACTCGGTAAAGATGGTTTCTTTTCCCTTATGAAGCGGGGAATGCAGGGTATCCCGGGCACATTAATCCTGGATCTGGTCTATGAGGCAAGAGGCTCTGGATTTGATAGAGACTCAAGAGAAAGATTTTTCACTATGGCCTTCAGAGATAGCGAGTTGCCTCTAGAGATTCGCCTCAGGGCAGGCGTGTATCTGGTCGACCTTTTAGTAAATAGGGGAGAAAAAAAGGATAAAATCAATGCTCTCTGGTTTGAAATAATGGATCTGTTTGAGAATGATAGGGATTATGCCCTGGATATAATAAGAAGTTATTCTGAGCACATATTTTCAAATAGCATTGTCTATGAAGAGGGATTGAAGGATGTATATCTATTTTCGTTTTTTACTATGTTTATGCCTATGGAATTAAATGCTGTAACAATAGAAGGGATTATGAAGCTATTGCGGGCCCATTTTATCTTCGATTATGGTTATTTTGCCAACGCTGATTATCAGGTTCTCTTTCCTCAATTAATTAGAAGTAAATCCTCGCGCAGGGAAATGAACTCTCTCTATGGGCCAGTATTTGTTCTAGGACATGAATTGGGTCATAATCTTTCGAAATTTATCATAAGTCAAAGAGATAAAGAGGAAACGTCACTGGATGAGGATAATCGATATGCCTTGCTGTCAGAGCTGGTGGCAGATATAGCTGGATTGGGGCTGTTATTCGAGGTAGCGCCTGAAGGTGTTGATGAGTTTATTGACGAATATGCTGATATCGACGCAATCAAGGGATTAATATACTATAAAGATGCCTCTGTCTATGATTTTAATCGCTATATACTTTCCAGGATGCGATGGCTGCGCAAAAGGGGAGATCTTGATAAATCTCTGGATCTATTTTACATGGTAATGGGCAGGTGGTTGTCCTCTGGTGTACCTAGCGGGGATGCGAATGCATTTCTAGAGTTCTACGAAGGACTGTTGGGCTTCTCTATAGATGATTATGCGAGTAGGGATCCGGTTTTGTTTTATTTGAAGGCCTTATTGACCGGCAAGGATGTATATGCACCTGAGGCAGGCCGCTCGGATTCTCCAGGTAGAGGCCTTTCAAGACGGGCGTTTATAAAAGGGATAGGCCTTTCCCTCCTTTCTTCGGCTGTTGGCAGCGAATTTAATTTTCGCCCAGTCGCCTATGCCAGGATTTTATACGACTATGCGCAGGATCCCAGGGCCGCAATGCGTTATGCCATAGCCCTGACTAGATCTGTTGAGCGCTTTAGGAAGCAGGGAGTAAGTGAAAGTGAGATGGCGCTGCTCAGGAAGGATGTGGTAGGTGTATTTCGCAAGTACATATTGCCTTATGTAAAGGCCTCTGAGGCCCGCAGGTTGGCGGCATATCTGGCAAGTAAGGATGCACGGGTCGGGATGGAGCTATTTCGCATAATGCTGGAAGACGCAGATAGCCGCCTTTTGCCTGCACGAAGGGATATAGAGGAGCTTTTAAGCCTTGGGCAAGAGATCTGTCTGGCGGCCGAGACCCTTATAGATGCCTCACCCCAAACCAGGGGAAAGGATGTCTTCTGGCAGAAGGTAAAGGATATCTATAACACGATGGGAATAAGCCGCTACAGGCAGGAATATCATGAATACTTTGCCAATCCATTCTGGGTGATGCCGGTCCTTATGGCCTACGATTATACTCTGTCCTATTCGGAAAGGGATTACAGTGTGTCCCTGCCTGAATTCTTTGCCTATGTTATCAAGGAGGGTTATAACATCATTGGTTATGCTATGGCTCATAATAGGCCATACAGGGTAAGTTCCCTTTACCCTATGGGCATAAACAGCTTTACTAGATTAAGACCTATCCTCTACAAAAAGGGATATCTGCCCGAAGGTGTGGAAGACTATGTAATTGAGACGCAAAGGGTGCGCAAGGGAGCGGTTGAGGCATTTAAGAAGAGCCTGTTCAGGGATTATGGTGGGCCGTTTAGGAGCGAATATGTTGCGCTTATGGCTGTGTTGGGTCTGCGCGGCCTGCATAATGACGATATGCTGCGTATGATATCTATCCTCGATAGAAAGCTGCACATAGGGGTTGATTGGTATAGCTTGCCTGAAAAATCCCGCGTCTTGTTGGGGTATCTCGCCTATTGTTCCCCCAGTAGAGAGAGGAAAAACATACTTCGCTATATGTCCTCTTTGTTGAAGCAGGAGAATTGGGAAGGCAGGTTGCTATTGAATAAGGCCGGCCTACTCGATAAGAGATATCGCGGGAGGGTGAGTCATAAGCAGATGATAAAACAGGCCCTGGCAGCAGTGGCGGTATATGAGTCTGTGGATAGGGTTTTCTGGAATAATCTAGGGGCCCGTTATGCGTCTTTGACGGATAAGAAACAGCCAAGATCAGGAATAGATGCCGCAGCGACTATGGCTATGGTCGGCTCCGTTCTTACGGGTGATTCTGGGCATCCAGAGGGCCAGGTAAAAGGCCTGGTAGACGAAATAGCCCGTGTCGTTGATTCTGGCCAGAGGATGGATAACGAAGAGGGAGGGAAATCCCTTTCGGTAATAGATAAGCTCTCGAAGGCTGAATTTTTTGATAAGCTGTTACCTCGACTGGACAGGATGTTGCGCGATGGCAATATGGAGGATGCCGCCTCTATATGGGAGGCGGTTGTTTCGCCTGTATTGGGTGAGCTGGTGAAGATTATGGTGGAGGCTTTTGAGAAGAAAAATTTGTTTGTGAATGCCAGCTATCCATATAACCGTTCGACTGTACAGGGGCTCATCCTCTCCCTATTTGGAGGCGGGCATAGCGAGGCCCTGCAGAGACTTGCAGAGGCCGATGCCTATGCGGCCTTGGACTATTTGAGGGCAATGCAGGACTATAATGGTGTGTTTCAGGCAATATCAAATTTGTTAAAACTAAATTCAGAGCTATTTCAAGTTTCAGCTAATGCAACGCTAATGATAAATAGTTATAGCAGGGAGCAGGTCGATGAGTTAGTTAAGCAGATAAAGAACTCTATTGATGAGATATGGAAAGTCGCTGTCTATGGATTGGATAGTCCATACAGACTGGATGGGCCGTTCCCTTCCTGGCTGGATAGGCAGACGGGCTGGCTTTATCTGTCTATGCCCTTTGGAGACAGGACGGCCGAGTATATGCGCAGGCTTGGTTTTGAGGAGGAGGCGGGATATATAGAACGGGTAGAAGGGGTGGTCTATGTCAATGAAAATGGAGAACTAGATATCAGGACCTTTGTCCAGGATACACCGCTTGGACAGAAGGTCAGATTAAAGGCCAGACCACACTGGTTTTCTGTCAGCGAGGTGGCTAATCTGCTTCCCAAGCTCTATCGTAAGGGAATAGACGTACTGTTTTTTGTAAGGGACCCAGAGAGTGCCAAGGTTGCTATAGTAGTTGGGAATTCAGGTAGTGTTGCTGAAAGGCGAGAGCACGGACAGGGTGTCTTTTCTTTGCCAGATGAGTTCTTGAGTATCCAGTCTCTGCCTGTCACTTCTGATCTATTGGAGGATCTGTTTCAGAAGGCAGATGACCTTGGTATTGGCAGGGAAGAGGCGGTATATGCCCTTCTGGGAGAGTTGTCTCTGGGCAGTGATTTCGATTGGTTTTATGGGAAATTGATGCAGCTTGCCAGACTAGATAACCGGATAGCCGGTTTTCTGGACAGTTTATCTGATGCAGGTAGGGCTATAAGAGAGCAATTACAGAGCTCTCTAAACGAGGCAGGGGGGATATTTATCCAATGAGGACTGTTTCCATCCTCTATTTTGCTCTTTTGGGTTTATTTGTGTTAGAAAATAAAATATAATAAAAGATTAAACGCAGATTATGCAATAAACTCGTTGTAGGACAAATTAAAATAACTAAAAACTCAAAACTAAAAACCACAACTCAAGTTTTGAGAATGGAGGAGGGAGAATGAAGCATGAAGGATTTTTATTTACTAGGGTATTTTTCCTTCTTAATAAAAAATTTCCTTCATTCTCCATGCTCCATTCTTCATTCTTAGGTTTTAAGTTT
>JALVWL010000015.1:0-793 GCA_027034965.1 Candidatus Omnitrophota bacterium | reverse complement strand
ATTTGACTTTTGAGTTTTGAGTTATATAAAATGCATAACCCGGAATTATGGGAAAAGATAGATACGAATCAGAACTCAAGCGGGCGGTTTCAGGGGTTATCCTCTCTGAATTGAGTGATTCTCGTCTGGGCTGGGTTACTGTAAATAAGGTAAGGTTGTCTCCTGATTACCACAGCGCGGTTATATTTGTAAGCGTAGTTGGAGAAGCGGAGACATCGATTGATGTATTAAACAATGCCAGCGGGTATATAAGGCACCTGCTTTCCAGGAGACTAGAGTGGAGGCGGGTGCCGCGCTTGTCCTTTTCCCTGTACAAGGAGGAGTTGGTAGGTGAATAAGGTGTTGATCTCCACAGAGGAGCTCTACAGGCTCCTTGGGTTCTTTGATAGGTATGATAATTATCTCATTTCCTGTCATATAAACCCTGAGTGCGATGCCCTGGGGAGCCAACTTGCCTTGGCCTCTTTCTTGAGGCGGCTTGGCAAGAAGGTATTTATGGTCAATCAGGACCCGGTACCTAAGGAATTTTCCTTTTTGCCTGGCAGTAAGTCCATATTAGGTCCAGAGCAGCTTGCCCAGATACACTACGATGCCGTCATTACAGTGGATTGTTCTGGGGAGGACAGATTAGGGGATATATACACTGCCTATAAGAGGCCTGTCTATATAAATATAGACCACCACATTAGTAATACATTGTTCGGAGAGATAAATTGGGTTGATCCTGAAGCCTCTTCTGTCTCTGAGATGGTCTACCGCATATTTAAGATTGCGGATATGGAGATAAAGAAAA
>JALVWL010000014.1 GCA_027034965.1 Candidatus Omnitrophota bacterium | reverse complement strand
CAGAACTAGAGGACATGCTCATCCTAAAGGCCGCAGAAATGCTGGCTTCTATATTAGAGACAAATATATTATCTCTTGAGCCTGTGCCCCAGGAGGGCCAGCCTTCTTATGCAAAAAAGATATCACGGGATATCTTGAGAATAGACTGGAATAGATCAGCTGGAGATGTCCATAACCTAATACGGGCCGCCTCCCCTTACCTAGGGGCATGGACTTCTTTTAAAGAGAGGCGTTTGAAGGTCTTTAAGGCAAGACCTGCTGGTCCCTGTCAAGAGAGCCCTGGTAGGATAATTGAAGTAACAAAGGAGACAATTAAGGTTTGTTGTAATCCTGGGGTACTTGAGCTTTTAGAGGTCCAGCCAGAGTCAAAGAAACAGATGTTAGTTAGGGATTTTATCCTCGGCTATCGTCCCCGGATAGGAGAGGTTATGGGATTGTAGAAGATATAAGAACTTTGTGGTTTAATTAGATATAGAATTAAGTTAGTATGTTGGGAAAGATAAGGTTATGTAATGCTAGTTGAGGTTGCCTAGAGGGTTTGTGATAGAGTAATTAATCCCAGATTATCCCAAAATATGCAATAGGAATTTGCAATATAATTTAAAATAACTAAAAACTAAAAAGTCAAAACTAAAAACCACAACTCAAGTTTTGAGGATGGAGGAGGAAGCATGAAGCATGAAGGATTTTTATTTACCGAGATATTTTTCTTTTTTAATAAAAATTTTCCTTCATTCTCCATGCTCCATTCTTCATCCTTAAGATTTAAGCTGTAGATTTGACTTTTGAGATTTTAGTTTTGAGTTTTATTTAATGCATAATCCAGGATAAAGGACCTAATCTATGATTATCTCCAAAGCCTTTTCTATATCCTGGCAGGAGAAGTCAGGGGCATATAGTCTGCTGGATGAGGCAGGCTCCTTTTCTAGTTCTTTACCGATAAGAATTGTTTGGATACCAGTATTTTTTCCGGCCTCTATTATCGCCTGCTTGTTGCTCAAGATATAGACATTTTCGTAAGGGATTCCGTTGTGCCTTTTCAAGACATCTTCGATCTTTTCCTGAATGCTATTAGGGTTGTCTATGCATTCTAGGATATCCTTGATTCCTAGATTGTATTTTGTAAATCTCTCCTTTGTCTTGGCTTTTTCTCTACCTATGCCTTTATCTCGCGAAAAGATAATACAGATATTGATTCTCTCTTTTTTTAAGATAGAAAGTCCTTCTAGAAATTTGTCAATCCCGTCTTTCTCTAAAAGTTCCTGGTGGATGAATAGGATAATCTCATCTTCTTTATCTGCAATCATCTGCAATTCCCTTATCTTGAACCAGGTGATTAATTGATACAGGCCTGCACAGAAACTTATGTAAAGCCCAATCAGCCCGGCCCTCCATCCGCCTTTTACGGTATATTCCTTTAGAAAATGGGAGAAGAATTTTCTGACCGCGTGAAAGCCGTTATAGGTCCTCGAAAGACGGATGCGTTTCTGGGCCTCCAGGCTGGTCTGGGAGTTTATCTTTTGTATAAGTCCAGAAAAATCCGAATAGGAGAAGTGTATTATTACCCCCTGTTCTGGTGGAATAGTATAGGCCTTTCCCTGGGGTGCGATTAGCGAAGGATGGACCTCCTCTTCGCTGAATCTTACGAAGTTGCGGTTAAAGAAGCGCATTTGGTAGGCCGGATTCCATCCAGGATGAGTTACCCATATGTTGCCTATAAACATTCGCATTGGGAGATTGAAGCCAACTATATCCTCTCTTTCGAATTCTTCTATTCGCCTTATTATTCCCTGTAGGGTTCTGGCGAGTTTTGGGGTTAAGATTTCATCGCCGTCTATCGATAGAATCCAGTTATGCTTTGCCTGTGAAATTGCCCAGTTCCTATGCCTGCCCTCAATGTCCCTTTTGCGTTTAAAGACGCGCGCCCCTGCCTCTTCGGCTATCTTTGCAGTAGCGTCTTCACTATAGTCATCGACAACAACAATATCTTCTACCCACACAAGTGCATCTAAGACCTTTTTCAGATTCTTTTCCTCATTCTTTACCGTCAATACAGCTGAGATCGGAAATTTTTCCATTGTATATTCCTTTTTGTGGAGAGAATTGGCCACTTTAGAAAAGACATTTCCTTTTCAAGAGACTACCATGCACCAGGGTGTGGTGCAAGAGAAAATATCTTTTCGCAAATTGATTTTTATAAGATTTAGATTATACTTTGAAAAATATGTATGAGCAGGCAATAGAGATAACCGTAATAAAAAGGAAGCAGTTGTGAGTATATCAGGGTCTAGAATACTCAGGTTGGTATTGGCGTTAATACTGTTAATGGGGAACTTCTCCACAGGTGTACGAGCTTATGGTCTTCAGGGTCGTTTCGGTATCTGGGGTGCGCTTATTTCCTCTGAACAGGTTCAGTTGATTGGTCCTTCCTCTGCTAATGAGGTGGCATGGGTATGGGATGGGTTTAATCTTGGGGGGGAAGGGGTATTCGTCAACCTTTATCCAACTGCATCGGTTAGGGATATCATATCAAAGGAGCTGCTTGGTACGAGATTAGGCAATAGGATGCTCAAGATAGATGTGCGCCTGAAAGAAGAGGCAAAAGAGGCGATAGTCTCTGACCCGCAGTTAATAGATATGGCAGAGGATGCTGTTGAGAGGATAGACTTTCGCTGTTGGGTAGAGGCAAGGGATGGGAAGGTTGTGGTTTATGATGATGGGGCAGTGGTGAAGGATATGGATGTTGATGTGAGGGTGGAGGTAAGGGGAGATTGGGAATATAAGGATGCATTTGCCCGCACGCTAAAGGAGGCGCTTGAGAGGCGGATAAGGGCGGATGGATTATATGATGAGATGCGCAAGGTATACACTGCCTATCTATTAGGGCAGGGCTTGAAGGAGGGAGTAGAAGATGGAATGTGGTTATCTGATCTAAAGGGCAGGCAGGTTAGGCCTAAAGATATAGAAAGGCACTGGGAGAGAGAAGAACTATTGAGATATGCAGGGCGGTTCTACAGTGAGGGGATAGTTGGGGGGATGGTGCTCGAAGGTGGAGAAGTTAAAACGGTGGGTAGGCCGATAGGTGGGGATTTATTTAATGGGCTGAAATTAATTCCTGTGAGCTTTGATGTGCCGGCTATGGAGAAGGTTGGTAAAGAAGAAAACCCTGAAAAAGGGAACCCTAAAAAATCGGATACCTCTAAAGGAGATGGCGAAGATGGAGAGGATGAAGTCTCAAATGCAGGGAACTATGAAAAGGTTAAAGGATATGAGAAATTGAAGGATATAGTGGGTGAAGAACTGGCGAAGAAGATTGCGAGTAGATATCCGGAGATGGTGGCGGAGATTGTCAAGATCTTTGAGGAGTACAGAAAGAAGAAGTGGTTTTTGGATGATTCTGATAGAAAGAAAGGTTTTAGTGAAGCAGTTAGGGCAATGATTGATTCTGGTATGCTGGAGGTGTTTGCTTTTACAAGTTCAAAAGAAGGCGATGCCGCATTTAGAATAAGAGGCCTTAAATTCTTTTTATTTGGGGTGACTGATCTGGTCAAAGAATCGGTTACAATGGAAAAAATGGAGCCCGATGAAGTGATATCTTCCCTTAGATACTTGTTAAGTGAAGAAGGGATAGGTAGGAATATGATATGTAAGATATTTAATTATGCTGAACAAGTAATAGAGATTGAATTTGGTGCAAAAGATTTTATGTATAAGTTGTGTTGGTTGGGCAAAGATAACGGTAAGTGGGCATTGGATTGGATTAGGGAAAACCTTCCTGAACTATCCCCAAAAGGGTGGGTTGGATTATTAGCAAGTGAGTTTTTTTATTTCTTAAAAAGTAGGCCTAACAGATTAAAGGAAGTAGAGAGATTAAAGGCGATGATGGGGGATAAAAATTTTTCCGATTTAATGGAGGCCTATTTTCGGGAGGTAATAGAAAATAGGCCGTGGAGAGTATTATTAGATTACTTGCTGGATCTAACAGAAAAAAATCCCGACTTATTTGATTTTATTCTAAGTGATCCGGAACTGATTGAATTAATACTTGCTCCAGATGGAGTTATGCCTTACGTCAAAAAGGGAATATCTTTTAGGATTGCCATATTCAAACTTATTGAGAGGTTTCGCTACAATATCGGTTATTTGAAAAATATGGGCTTAAAGGAAGGGGACGGATATCCTGTTGCAGCATTTATGAAACAGACTGAAGATCTTTATGATATTCCACTTCCAAATCTGATGGGTCCTAGGAGATTGCTTTATTATATTCGGGTTTGCAAAAGAGAGGAATCTTTTCCGATTGATAATGGACGAAGGTGGAAGAAATGGATTAGCTTTTCGATTGTGTCTTCCTTTTTTCAGAGTTTTTCCTGGATCAACACTAAAGATATTCGTTTTAAACTTGCTTTGGTTTTGACTTATGCAATTGGACGTAAAACTGATATAAAAGATATAACTAATATAAAAGAAGTTGTTAGCCGAGAAATACTGCGGAGAGAGAATGCTTTTCGGAAAAAAATGTTTTTTTCTGATTCCTTCATCAGCGGTCTATCCAACATAAACATAAACGACTTCCCCATGCTCCTTAGCCTTTCCCTTTATGAAATTGATTTGCTTGGAGAGGAAGTTCCTTCTATAGATAAAATCTGGCCCAGTATAAGAAGGGAAAAAGATATGCATGGTAAAGGAGAGGAATTGGTTGATAGAGAATACCGAACTCCATCGCACGAGGAGCCTGCATTTTCTGATATTGAGGAGGGATACCTGCACGATATGGCAGGCCTTTATGTATACTTTTGTCTATTACACCCTGATACCCTGATTACCTTCCCTGAATTTGCAGAGGCATTAGATGCCTATATGTCAGGTAAGGCGCCTGATGACCTTCCCGAGAATCTCTGGGCGCAGGCAAGTGGATTTTTTGTTGGCGTGGATGCTGCTTTATCAAGCAGGGCTGATGCTACAGAAAAGAAGGCCCTTACTGAAGAAGAAAAAGAATTGATAGTCAGGAGCAGTCAGGGCCTGTATGATGAGCTAATCTCGCATGGATTTAAAGGGGTAACGATAAGGGACCTGGTGCGTTTTAATGAGGCAATGGGGCAGGTATATATGGATGCTTTAAAGGCAGAAAAGTTGGACGTAGATGCCCTATTAACGGGCTATATTCTGGCGAGCTGGCAGGCATTTGGCAGGTATGCGAGGGATAATGAGAGGCGGGGATTGTTATACAAATTAATAGCCCGCTATGCAGAGAGCAGTCTTGGCCCTATCTTGGATGTGGTCAGGATAAATAGGCTTGTGAAAGAGAATGAGCCCCTTCGTGAGATAGATTCTCTTGTTCCCACCCCTACCATGGTAGAGACCACCATCCGCACCAGTACCTATAAAAGAAAGGTTTCCCATCAAGGCGTATTAGGTGCGCTTGAGGCAGCAGTAGGCAGGTTATGGGAGGTGGGGCAGGTAGGATTGTGGCTGGATATAGAGCCAGATGCGGCGAGGCAGATAGGTGAGTGGATAAAGCAAGAAGAGCAGGATAAAGAGGTATTGATAATCACCGGCCGCAGTGATATGGGGATAGATGCGTTTATGGGTATGGCAGAGGAGTGGATAGATAAGGCAATAGAGTCTAAGGCCCGTGGAGAGGATAAAGGATATGAGATAGTGGTATTAAACGCAGAAAGCCTCAATGGCGAGGTAAGGAGCGGACTGCATCACCTGTTATGGGATAGAAAGGTAAGCAGAGGCAGTGGTCAGGCAAAGACAGTGCCGGATAATCTAAGGGTGGTATTCGTAAACATATCCGGCAGAGATATTCCTGACGAGGCATTTATGAGCCGGATAATAGAAGAGCCTATCTATGTCGGTGAAGAAGATGCCCGAGCCAGCGCCCTAATAGAGGCAATAAGAGAGATAGCAAATAGCCTTGGGATAGATGAGGAGACGGTAGGCCAAATAACCTCCTCTAACCTCACCGCAATGGAAGAGGTAATTGGCCAGGATAGAGACAGCCTAAGTAAGGCAGCGATAAACCTACTCTATCTTGGTGGGGATAGAGAGATAAAGAAGAAGATAGAAGAAGGCCATGCCGATAACCTCTACCAATTGAAGATAATTAGAAAGGCGAATAAATACTGGATAGAGACAGCAGGTGTGCGCGCGCAGATGGGAGAGCAGTTCAGCGAGGCAGTAGATAGACTTAAAGAAGGAGATGATGAAAGTTCTCTAAGAGATGCATTCAAGCGAGCGTTAATGGAAGAAGAGGAATACGCCCTTGGCAGACAGGAGGAGGTAGTATTATCGCTCTTGCTGATGCTGTATGTAAGGGCAAAGGAGGCAGGCAAACGGGAGATAGTTGAGCTAAAAGGCCCAAGTGGAGAGGGCAAGAGCAGGGTAGTTGAGATATTGGGTAAGATATTAGGGAAGGAAGTAATAGAGGAGACATTCTCAAAAGAGAGCGGGTCGGAGAAGGTATTAGGCAGGCTCACAGCATCTGGCAGGCTTGATAAAGGGTTAAAGATAAAGTACGAAGAAAGCCGTATCCTTAAAACCGAGCCAGAAGACGATAAGATAGTTTTGTTAAACGAGATAAACACCAGCCCTTCGGCATTAGAGGCGATGGAGCCAGTGGTGATGGGCTTAGATAAAAGGTATCTATACCGTCCGGACAGAGGTGATATAGAAGAAAGGAGTATAGGGGCAGGACTTTATGTGTATGCAATAAACCCTGAAGGCACCGTAGGCAGAGGAGAGATAGGTAAGGCAAGAGAGAGACAGATGCTATTGATAAAGATGGAGCCGATAGAAAGGACAGAAAAGCGTATAGAAAACATATTCACCTCATTAGGGGTAGAGATAACAGAGGCTGAGAAAGAGGCATTAGTAGAGGTAATAGATCGATTAAAAGAGGCACAAGAGAAGGGGAAGATAAGCAAGAGACAAGAGCTCACCCGCAGACAGATAATAAGGCTGGCCAAGTTTGTAAGAGAAGGCAGTGATTTATATAGGGGGATAGAGCTCATTTATGGCAGGAGCTGGTTGGATAGGGCTGATAGGCAAGAGGCGCAGAAGATAATAAAAAAGGCGCTCTTAAGAGGCAGGGAGGCACACGGCCCGCCCCAGGTAGAAAGCGCCACTGCCGAAGAGATAAGAGGGATAATCTCAAGGGAGAGGGCGGTATGGGTTGTAGGCGACAGCCCTGGGGCCGTAGGTAATGCCATAGAAGAGGCACTAAAGGGATATAAAAAGATAAAGGTAGTAGTAAGTGATAGCACCGGCAGGGCAGAGCTGATAGGCGGTACAGTGCCCGATGGAAAAGGTGGAGTAAAGACAGCAATAGGTGCGCTCCTTAAGGCGAGAGAAGAGGCCTATCTCACGGGTCAGCCAGTAGCACTAAGGCTAATCGGCTATCACAGAATAGCCCCAGAGACAGCCAGCCAGTTTAACGAGACCTTCCAGAAAGGTGTAATAGAAGACATAGAAGAGATAGTAAACGAGACAACCGCCAAGGCACTGATAAAGAGATTAGAGAGAGCGGGGAAGTTAGATAAGGCCATAGAAGAGTACCTCCAGCGGAAAAATTCCCGGCCAACGGAAGAAGAGATAAAGGTAACAAAGGATACTTTCAAGACAGAAGAGGAAGCAAAGGGCTTTGCCTGCTGGTTTTACAGCCGATTAGGAGATAGGGTAAAGATAGTCGCCGAGACGGTATTAGGCAGTCAAATAAGGTTAGGGGCGCCAGAGATAGACCGGTTTTGGGTAGTGGATGTAGGAGGGCAGCTAAATGAAGATTTAAGGAGCGAGATACACAGGATCAGCCAGAGTGCAGATATAGAGTTAACCCAAAAGGAAGTAGATACCGTATACAACCACCTAAGAGAGGCAATAGAGATAGTTAAGAGATACAATCAGCACTACCGCAGGCACAGGCCCATTAGCGAAGATGCGGTTAGAAGGATAATTAAGTGGATGAAAGAGGATGAAAAAGGAGGCCTGCCAACAGAAGAAGCGATCAAGGAGGCAGTATATATAGAATTATTATCCCGCCTGCCAGAGGAAGAGCTGACAGGCAGCTCATGGGAGGGCTATGGAGAAAAAATATGGGCAGACGCTTTCGAGAGCGCCAACTATTACCCCACCCGCGCCTATAAAAAGGTATTGAGTCAGGTAATAGAAGGCTATAAAAGGGGAGAGAGGCTATTTATCTTAGAAGGCCCGCCATCAGGTGGAAAGACCAGCTATGCGGAAGAGATAGCAAGACAGCTCAAGCTTGCCTTCTACAGTCTGCCCATGCACGAAGATATCAGCAGAGATGAGGCGATAGGTGGATACAGGCTAAGGCGAGGCAAGATAGAGATAGAAGGGATAGAGGTAAAAGGAGACGGCCACATAGAGATAACCAATCCCCTCTTAAAGGCATACAGCCAAGGGGGAGTATATCTGATAGACGAAGGTGCCTTAGGAGACAACTCCCGCAGACTCATAGAGTACATCGTAGACTTACTAGGTTTAGAAGAAGTAGACCTGGGCCAGATACACCCAGGCCTATGGGGAAAGAAGATAAAGAGGTCAAGGGATTTTGTGTTGATCGTCTCCCAGAACCCCCCAGGGGTGACACTAAGCAGAAAGGAATTAGGTCCGGCGATAGAAGAGAGGGGTCAGGGTATATACGTAGAGAAGGACCTGACGTTAGAAGAGATAGATAGGATGATAGAGTTTTATCAAGACAGATACTTAAAAGAGGCCCTTATGCCCCTAACCAGTGGAGAGGCAAGCTTATTAAAGATGGCCCACCATTACTGCCAAGGAAATCATCCCGATAAAGACAAGATAGGCCCGAGACAACTGCGGGAGGCAATAAAGATAGCGATGGGCATAAAAGAGGCACAGATAGAAGGCCTTGAAGGTCAAAAGGCAGTGATAACAGCGATAGAGATCTCCTATATGGGCCAGATGACTGACAGAGAGAAGGATATGTACTGGCAGGCCCTGCTCAAAGGGATAGATAAAGACAGAGCCGATGATATCCTTAAGCAAGCGAATAATACTCGCGAGAAGATGAGATCCCCCCTTACTCTAAGGGAAGCATGGAAGCTGATAGGAAAGAGAGAGACAGCCACAAATGGAGAGGTAGTATTTGATGCAGGCAAGATATCTGAGGCAGTAAGGAAGTACCTAATAGGGCTGAGATTAGGCAGGCCGATAGAACTAAAGGGAGAGGACTGGGCAAAAGAGGGCATTTTGGAGCGGTTAGAGGAGGCGGGGTTGATAGAATTAGAGAGGGTAATCTTAACCCAGGGCAGTGGCATAAGCGACCTGATAGGGACAGAGATGCCCGAGATGGAGTATGACGAAGAAAGCGGGATATACCATGGCAGATTATATGGAGACTACAGGTATCGTAACGGGGTGCTGTTAGAGGTAATAGAGAAGGCCAAGGCCGACCCTGACAGGCTATATGTAATAGAGATAAGCGGATTAGCAGACATAGGGGAAGAGGTCAGAGGAGGATTAAACGAATTGTTGAACAAAGGCGAAATAAAAGTAGGGAACAAGACAGAGCGCCTGCCCCGAAACATAAAGATAACCATAAGCTCACGAGAAGGTGACGAACTGAAGTTCTCTGCCCCGATGAGGAGTAGACTGATGGACATCGCAGTGATACCCAGTAAAAAAGAGATAAAGGAGAGAATAAAGGCCATTGTGCCCCAGATAAGCGAAGATGCAGCAGGGATACTTGCAGAGATAGCATGGAAGACTGCCTCTAATACTACCCTGAAGAGATCGGGTTATAACATAGGCAAGATACTGCAGGCAGCAGATGACATAAGAAGGGCAATTGCAAGGGACGAAAAGAGAGGGCAGGTAAAAGAAGAGCTCTATTATATTATGGAAGGCCTCTACCGCGCCTACATAATGGGGATGAATGAGAAGGAGAGAGAGACATTCAAAGAAGTAATAAGGGCAGGGATAGAAGGATACCTCAGGGGTTTAGGCCATAGAGACATAAAAGTAGAGACAGACAAACTCCTTTCCATCTATCAGAGCCTGATAGAAACGACTATGTCCGAGATAAAGACCAAGACAGGAAAGTTGAAAGAGATAGGCGGCCTTAAGGTATTGAAAAGCCCAGAGCAAGAAGCAAACGCAGTAGAGATAGAGAAGGTAGGCAAGCGCAAGTACATAGTCTGGACCGATTTAATAAAGAGGATAGCCAATCAAGTGCTCAATGCCTGGGAGGAAGAAATGCCGGTGGTGCTCTATGGGCCGGCAGCCGGAGGCAAGAGCAAATTCATAGAGAACCTCTCACAGGTAATAGGTGTGCCCCTGTATAGAGTGGACATAAACGAAGAGACAGGTAGAGAGGCGATAATAAGGCAAAAACTATCCGGAGAAGGTAGGGATATAAGAGTAGAGATGGAGATAGGTGAGCTTATAAAAGAGGCCTGCGTAGTAGGAGAGGAGTGGGAGGATATAAAAGGGGAAAAAGAAGGGGAAGATGAAAACAAGATAGTGATGATAGATGAAGCCAACACAAGTAGAGAGATGCTTCAGTTTGCCTACAACCTGATAAAGTACGGCAGAGAGGGATTTATCTACCCCTACAATGGCAAGAACCTAAGGGTGCGCCTTAAGAGAGGCGTAAGGATAGCCCTAGCCTACAACCGCAATGGCGCAGGTTATGAGAGACACGAGATAAAGGAATTAGAAGAGGACAGCGCAGTTATATACATGCCCTCACCGATGGAGGTATACACAGAGGAAGAGATGAGGCAGATACTCTTAAAGATATGGGGTGCAGAGAGAGAAGAGGAAGTGTCCCGCAAGATGGAGGCAGTCCGAGGTGCATTTGCGGCGGAAAGAGAGGATATAGAGGGAGTAAGCTTTAAAGAAGATGATCTAATCCTCCAGATACTGCGGGCATACGCAGATAAGACCGAAAGAATAGACGAAGAGATCTTGGACGAGGAACAGAGCGAAGAAATAATAGAGCAGATCCGAGAGATATATAAGATGCCCGCAGAAAAGATAATAGAGAATTCCCCTTTAAGAGACAAAGTCGAAGGAGAAAGCGTAGAGAGGGAAGATATTATTAGATGGGTAGAGACAATCCTAGGTCCGTACCTATTAAAGCAGAGTATGGGAGAAAGGGATGACCGTCTCAGTCAAAGGGTGATAAAGGAAGCGGATTTAATCTCACCCGCTTTTGCTGAGATTATAGAGGCAATAGAGAAAAATATAAGACAGAGCAATTGGGAAGAGGTATGGTCTCTGTTGCCAGGGATTGAGAGGGAAATGATAAAGAAGGGCGTATTTGTCCATGCGGTAGAACTGAAGGTGGATGGAGTAAAGGGCAGCTATATCTATGTGCGTGCATACAGAGAGGAGAACCTAGAGGCCCTAAGCGAACTATTTGGCAAAGAGGCTCTTAAGGCAATGGGGATAGATGAAGATGTAGTACAAGCCATTGCAAAGTGCCCTGCCCTGTTGGTAGAGGGTTACGACATGGCCTCTCCCGGTGCGCTTGCGTTTTTTGACAATATTGCAGCAGTAATATTGAAGGAGCCGATGGAGAAGCAGGTGGCAAAGCTGATGGATGAGTTAGGCATTGATGAAGATACTGCAAAGAAAGAATATATCAAGCTCACCCTTGCGCACGAGGTATTAGGTCATTATCTAGATGAGGTATTGTATCCCGAACTCCCGGGAAATATAGAGATAAATTCTATGCTTACCCCGTTGATAGTAGCGGATTATCCGGTTCACTATCTCAAAAAGTTGGCCGGTTATTTGGACAGAGAAAAAAAAGACGCCTATCGGGAGGCCGCGGATGTGATATTCAGGGCATTGTATGGGGAGGTAAATAAAAGCGGAGATATGGCCAAGGCGTGGGACTTGGATAAGAATAGGGCATTGAAATTCGTAGGGGCATCGAAGGAAAGAGGTATGACTGCCAAGGAGTTAAATGAGCTGGCAGCTAAGATTTATAGAAAGAGACTGCACTGGAAGTACGCAAGTGATGGGTATTATTTGCAGTATGCAGAAGTAGGCAGAGGTGAAGGTGGAATAGGGGCGGGAATAGTAACAGCACCGGCCAAACATAAGGTGAGGGTGAAGGTAAGAGTAAAAGAGGGACAAAACCACATCCTTAAGGACCGAAGCACACCAATAACCGACCTACCAGATGGTATAGGCCCCAGAAAGGATGAAGGGGTTATAGAGGAGATAGAGATGACAGGTAGAAGAGTGAGTTTGCCAGAGGTGGACCCTGCATTAGTAAAGCGGTTTCTAAATACGATAGGCCAGCGGAGCAGGGTTGAGTGGAGAGGCGGCCAGGACGGCAGTGAGATAGATGTAAATAAGTTGGTAGAGGGCAGACTTGATCAGGCCTTCAGAAAGCGCGTGACTAAGCGAGCAGAGGAAGGGGCTGTTGAGGTATATCTTACCGTGGATATAAGCGGCTCTACAGGAGCAATAGCCGAGCAGTTGAGAGATGCGCTTGTAGGTATAGTAAGCATAATGGCTACTGCCAACCAAATGAATAATGGGGTAAATCTGCATCTTTCATGTTTTGGAGATAGCTTTTATTCTATGGGTTCTCTAAGGGACGAACTTAGGGACAGAGAAAAACTGGAGCAAGTGGTAGGCAGTATAGTCGCAAGAATAGGTACAGAGGGCACGGATATCGCAAATGCAGTAGGTGTCTTGAGGGAGCAGGCAAAGGGGGGCGACGCAAAGAGGAAGATAGCGATAGTGTTGACCGATGGAGATGACCTCTCGGGATTTGATGCGCAGGAGTGGAGAGAGTTTTTAGAGGAGGCCGAGAGAGAAGGCCTGCTGGTTGTGATGTGGGGATTTGGAGAAGAGTCGCTGAATGTTATGGAAGGGTTTGGGTATAAGCGCTATGTGGTGCAAAGAGAAGATATAAAACCAGCGGATGTTATAGAAGGGTTTATGGAATTGATGCTGGCTCTTAAAGATAAAAATACATTGCCTGAAGGTGATATAGGCAAAGAAGTAAACATACCAAAGGCGTTAAGGAATGAGAATGGTCATAAAGAAAGTTACACAACACTCGAGACCGGTCTACCAATGATGTCTGTGTTGGAGGATGAGTTGGGAGACAAAAAGCCTTTACAAGTGGAAGAAATCCTTAAGAGATTAAGGAGAAATTTGGGAAAAGATAGGCAGGAAGTATTATTTGAGATAAATAAGGCAGTTGAATATATAGGTGATAAAAGAATCAATAGGATATTAAATGGGGATTACAACAGCCCCGGGGAGCTCTTTAGGGAATTGAGCCGAAATGAACTATCAGATGCAGTTGAAGAAACAGATGTGTATAGACTGCTTAATTTACTTTTGCCAGAGGATATTGACAATAGAGATGAGATAATAGAAGAGGTAGCTGTTGAGTTAGATGGAAAACAAAGTTGGGAGCTGACAGGAGCGATGGCCAGGGAGTTAGCCAGAAGGAACCTGACCTATGAGCTAGTTGAAGATGATAAAGATGAAACATCCTTATTGGAAGACCGCCTGAGTGCCCTCTACACAGCGCTCTTATACTGGATTGCCAGAGAAGGAGAGCCTGCGCAGGAGTATGTGTTCGGCGGATTTAATGACGCCACTACCTTTGAACATTCCCCTGGAGGATTGGTCTACTATGCCTTAAACGACTAAGTGAGTATATACAGTGAATGGGATATATTAGAACTAATTTATTCCTTTATAGGATTTTTGATTTATTTCTTTTTTCTGAGTATTATAGAATACTATCTGAATTAGTGGTGGTGTATTATGGATAATGGGGATTTGCAAAGGGAATGTTAAATGGGGACAGGCAAGAAGAGGATTGAGCTGGTAGTTGGTGCGGGCTGGTGGGATTCCCTGAATGCGGCCCTGGATAATGGCGCGAATGCCGTATATTTTGGGGTAAAGGGGTTTAATCTGCGGGCCAATGCCCGATCCTTTGAACTTAGTGAGTTAAAGAAGGTGGTATCACTGGTCCATTCCTGTGGCGCAAGGGCCTATCTTACCCTGAATTCTATCGTGTATCAGCAGGAGCTGGATAGGGTTAGGGCCATATTAAAGGAGGCCAGGGTCGTAGGTGTGGATGGGGTGATTTGCTGGGACTTAGGGGTCGTTTCTATGGTGCGGGAGATGGGATTGGAGCTGCATATATCCACGCAGGCCAGTGTCAGTAATATGGAGGCGGTAATGGCCTATGCCTCTATGGGGGCAAGGCGAATCGTGCTGGCAAGGGAATTGGATCTGTCCCAGATAGGGCAGATAGCCCAGAGGATAAGGGAGAGGGGTCTACCCCTGGAACTGGAGGTCTTCGTGCACGGTGCGATGTGTATTAGTATTTCGGGTAGGTGTTTTATGTCAGAATTTCTCTATCAAAGGTCTGCTAACAGGGGTGATTGCCTACAGCCCTGTCGCAGGAGATATAGGGTGATAGAACTCCAGGAAGGTAGGGAGATGGAGTTGGGGGATGGCTATGTCCTGTCCCCAAGGGATCTTGCAACCGTGGATATTATAGAGGAGATTATAGACTCAGGGGTCTCTGCCCTTAAGATCGAGGGCAGGACAAGGCCAGCGGAATATATTGCCAGGGTTACCAGGGTCTATCGTTCGGCTATAGAGGATTATTACAATGACCGTCTTTCTGAGGATGCAAAGAGGGGCTATCTAAGGGAGCTTTCCCTGGCATATAATCGGGGCTTTTCAAAGGGATTTTATCTGGGCAGGCCGATAGGGGATCTGGCCTCTCAGGATGGTTCTCTTTCTCCACGGCGTAAGGTATACGTGGGCCGAATAGAGAGGTTTTTCCCGAGGATAGGGGTGGCAGAGGTCTCGATTAGTAATAGGGGGCTGATGCTGGGGGAGGATGTTTTGATAACCGGCAAGAAGACCGGAGCTATTGAGTTTAGCCTGGAAAGTATGCAGGTACAAAAACAAGCCGTGGAACAAGCAGGTCCTTCCCAAATTGTGGCGATATATGTGGGCCAAAGGGTGCGTAAAGGTGACAAGGTCTTTGTATGGGAAGGTGATAAACCCAAATCATGCAATAGGGAGTTAAAATATAATGAAAGGAATTGTGAGACAAATAAAAATAACTAAAAACTGATTTTAATTTAGACAGGGGAGGTAGATTTATAGAAGTAAGGCGTTGCGCAGGAACTGGTAGCTTGGCCGACGATAAAGGGGTAAGGGAAAAAGGAATAAAATAAAAAGATTTAAGTTTTAAACTGTAGTTTTGAGATTTGAGATTTTAGATTTGAGTTATTTAATATGAAAGATGAAGGCTAATGATGTATGTTTTGGGTTTGTCTTGTGCTGAGAACTATCAGTGCTGATTGACTGGGGGAATATCTTTGATATACTATATATGAGGTAGTAGGAGTCGAGGTTGGTAGGGATGCAGATTAGCTAAAAACAGGTCTAAGGGCTGGTTTACGATGACAAGAATTGAACAGGTGATATCTTCAATAGAATCGTTGTCTGAGCAGGAATTTGCCAGATTGAGGGACTGGATCATAGAAAGAGATTGGGAAAAGTGGGATGCTCAGATAGAAAAGGATTCAGAAACTGGGAAATTAGATTTTTTGATTGAAGAAGCTTTTGGCGAGAAAGAAAAAGGCAAGTTGAAAGAGATATAATGCACCGGGCAACAAGTCGATTCTGGGAGTGTTTTGAATGCCTGCCTCATGATGTTCAGAAATTAGCAAGGAAAAGTTTTGAGTTACTTAAAACCGATCCTTTATATCCGTCTTTACGTCTTAAGAAGGTAGGAAAATTCTGGTCTGTAAGGATAGGGAACAATTATCGCGCACTTGCTGTTCAGGATGAAGAAGGATTTACGTGGGTTTGGATTGGGAATCATAAGGAATATGACAGGATGGTAACGGGTAAATCATCAATTCATACTAGCAGGCAGTGTAAAGATCGCCACTAAATTCGGTTGTTGAATGTTTGGTATTTCTTTATCCCGCCAAAAATGCTATGGGTAGAAGGATTGCAATGCTTATGAGCTTAGCTTCCCGATAAAGATATAGAAAACCTAATTGTCATTTATCCCAGATTATGCAATAGGAGTTTGTGATATAATGGAACTCGTTGTAGGACAATAAGAAGAGCTAAAGATAAGGATTCACCATATGGTTAAACTAAAAAGTCAAAACTAAAAACTAAAAACCACAACTCAAGTTTTGAGGATGGAGAAGGGAGAATGAAGCATGAAGGATTCTTATTTACTGGGATTTTTTTCTTTCTTAATAAAAATTTCCTTCATTCTCCATGCTCCATCCTTCATGCTTGATTGTTAAGAAGGGAGAACGGAGAAGGAAGAATGAAGGCAGTGGATTTTTTGATTTAAAGAAGCAATGCGAAATGGTGGTTTTATCCTTCATCCTCCATGCTCCATCCTTCATGCTTATTTTTAGATTAGAAAAGAGATGGTTGATTAACCAAGCGATGGAAGCTAAAGATTCTAATGCATAATCCGAGTTAATATGGAATGAGAATAGGATATAACGAGGGTTTTGGTTATGATAAAGGTAATAGGCGCCAGAGAACATAACTTAAAGAATATTAACATAGACATTCCCAGAAATAAGTTAACGGTTATTACAGGCCTTAGCGGTTCTGGGAAGTCTTCCCTTGCCTTTGATACGCTGTACGCTGAGGGCCAGCGCAGGTATGTTGAGAGTCTCTCTGCCTACGCGCGTCAGTTCCTGGACAGGATGAAAAAGCCGGATGTCGATTATATTGAAGGCCTTTCTCCGGCGATTGCCATAGAACAGAGGAGACTTTCCCATAATCCGAGGTCTATAGTGGCGACTCAGACAGAGGTCTATGATTTCTTGAGACTCCTATTTGCGCGTCTTGGGCAGGTATTCTGCTATTCCTGCGGACGAATTATGCAGCGTCAGTCTGCCCAGGAGATAGTCGAATTAATCTTGACGGCGAATAAGGGGAAAAGGGCGATTGTCCTGGCCCCGATTATCAGGGGCAGGAAGGGGCTCTACGCTGATCTCTTCGATGATATCAGACGACAGGGGTTTGTCCGGGTGCGCGTCGATGGGAATATATACTCTATTGATGATCTGCCACCACTTGACCGATACCGACTCCACGATATAGACCTGGTAGTGGACAGGGTGGTTGTCGAAGATAGGGCGAGGCAGAGGATAACAGAGGCGGTGGAGACAGCTTTGAAGGCGGGTAAGGGGTTTGCTATCCTCTCGGTTATTGAGGGAGAGACATCGAGGGATCTGCTTTTCAGTGAGCATATGGCCTGTCCATTCTGTAATATAAGTTATCCTGAAATAGAGCCCCGTCTGTTTTCCTTTAATAGTCCTTATGGTGCCTGCCCAGAGTGTTCTGGTCTGGGGATTCGGATGGATATAGACATAGACAGGGTGGTCCCGGATAAGGAAAAGAGCCTTGCTGAGGGGGCCCTGGAGCCCTGGAGGAAGGGCGGCAGGGGATATATTATGTATTACAGGTCCTTATTGCGTGAATTTTGTTATGCGGCTGGTATTGATATGGATGTGCCGTTTAAGAGGCTTCCGTCGTCACAGAAGAGGCAGATCCTCTATGGCAGTGATATCGAGGTTTGGGGTAAGCCTTTTGAGGGATTGGTTCCTCATCTGTTGAGATTGTTTAATGAGACTGAGAGTGAGGAGTTGAAGGCCGCTATTAGTAGGTATATGTCGGAGTCCCCTTGTCCTGCCTGTGGTGGCGCCAGACTTAGGAAGGAGGCATTGAGCGTGAGGATAGAGGGAAACAATATATGGGACGTGGTAAAAATGGATATCTCCTCGGCCCTTGCCTTCCTGAAGTCATTGCGTTTTGAGGGATATAAGAAGCGTATAGCCGAGCTTATATTGAGAGAGGCGATAAAGAAGCTGGAGTTTTGTGAAAAGACAGGTGTTGGTTACATCCAGCTGGATAGATTGAATTCCACTCTTTCAGGTGGGGAGTCTCAGCGGATCCGTCTTGCTACGCAGATTGGTTCGGGATTGACAGGCGTGCTTTATGTGTTGGATGAGCCGAGTATAGGACTCCATCCGCGCGACAATGCAATGCTTATCTCGTCTCTAAAGGCCCTGAGGGATATGGGAAACACACTCCTGGTGGTAGAGCACGATGCCGATACCATACTGAGCGCTGATTATGTGGTTGACCTGGGTCCAGGGGCAGGTGAACAGGGTGGTGAGGTGGTCTTTGCGGGAAGTGTAAAGGGGCTCCTTAAGGACAAGAGATCCCTGACAGCGGCCTATCTGCGGGGAGAGAGGTCTGTCTCTGTTGAACGTGAACCTCGAAGGCCCAGGCGCTGGTTGACTGTCAAGGGTGCCAGGGAGCATAATCTAAAGGACATAGATGTAAGGATTCCTTTGGGGGTCTTTGTCTGTGTTACGGGCGTCTCTGGTTCAGGCAAGTCCAGTCTTATATACGATGTCCTTTATAAGGCCCTGCGCCAGAAGCTTTATAGGGCAAAGGAAAGGCCAGGACGGTTTAGATCTATAACTGGGTGGAAGTATATCGATAAGGTGATTATGATAGACCAGGACCCAATAGGTAGAACACCTCGCTCTAATCCTGCAACCTATACGAATGTCTTTACGCACATACGGCGTCTTTTTTCCCAACTTCCAGAGGCAAAGATACGGGGGTTCAAACCAGCCAGGTTTAGCTTTAATATTCGAGGAGGCAGATGTGAGGCCTGTTCAGGGGAGGGGATGATAAAGATAGAGATGCACTTTTTGCCTGATGTCTATGTCCCCTGTCAGGTGTGTAAGGGAAAAAGGTATAATGAGCAGACACTGAGCGTAAGGTATAAGGGGTTTTCTATCGGAGATGTCCTCGATATGAGTGTTGAGCAGGCAAGGGAGTTGTTTAGTGATATCCCTCCTATCAAGAGGATATTGGATACACTGTTTGATGTGGGCTTGGGGTATATAAGATTGGGTCAGCCAGCAACCACCCTTTCGGGAGGAGAGGCGCAGAGGATAAAGCTTGCAGCTGAGCTTGGTAGACGAGATACAGGCAATAGCCTTTACATACTCGATGAGCCTACCACGGGCCTACATTTTGCCGACGAGGAAAGGCTATTGGATGTCCTGCATAGATTAGTGGATAAGGGTAATTCTGTTATCGTTATAGAACACAATCTGGATGTGATAAAGACCGCTGATTGGGTTATAGATCTTGGTCCAGAGGGTGGAGATGAAGGCGGACGCATTGTAGCCGAGGGCAGGCCAGAGGAGATCGCTAGGAATCCCTCCTCTTATACAGGCCAATTCCTGGCCAAGCGCATATTTTCTGATTGATTTATCCCGGATTATGCATTAGAATTCTTTACCTTCCATCGCCCTGTTAATCAGCCATCTCTTTTCTTATCTAAATTAAACTCAAAACTCAAATCTCAAAAGTCAAATCCACAACTTAAAACTTAAATCTTTTTATTTTATCCCTTTTTCCCTTCCCCCTTTATCATCGGCCAAGCTACCAGTTCCTGCGC
>JALVWL010000013.1 GCA_027034965.1 Candidatus Omnitrophota bacterium | reverse complement strand
AGATGAGTTCCCATATACAGTGCGGGTGGTTTCTGAGATATTGGAGTCCAATGGCTCTTCTTCTATGGCAACGGCCTGTGCCGCGAGTCTATCTCTGATGGATGCAGGTGTACCGATAAAGCGTCCGGTTGCAGGTATAGCCCTCGGCCTGGTTAAAGAAAGTGATAATGAATATATAATATTGACGGATATAGCAGGTCTGGAAGACCACTATGGGGATATGGATTTTAAGGTAGCCGGTACAGAAAAGGGTATTACCTCAATCCAGATGGACTTAAAGGTCGATGGTATTAGCCTCCCTATGGTTAGAGAGGCCCTGGAGCTGGCCAGGAAGGCGCGACTTGAGGTCTTGAGTGTAATGAATTCTGTGCTATCAGCTCCAAGAGAGAAGGTCTCGCCGTATGCCCCACGTATAGAGGTAATGGAGATACCCGAGGATAAGATACGCGATTTGATTGGACCGATGGGTAAGAATATAAAAAAGATAATATCCGATACAGAGGCGACTATAGACGTTGAGCAGACAGGTCGGGTGGTCGTGGCCGCGCCGAACGAGGCCGCCCTCAAAAAGGCCATCGAAATGATAGAGCTATTTACCAGTGAACCAGAGGTCGGCAAGGTCTATGACGTCCGTATAAGCCGCATTGTTAATTTTGGGGCATTTTGTGAACTGCCTTCAGGGAAAGAGGGATTGATCCACATCTCTGAGCTTTCAGATGGATTTGTGGAAAATGTTGAGGACGTCGTGAAGGTCGGTGACGAACTAAAGGCGAAACTTATTAAGATAGATGACCTTGGACGCCTGAATTTCAGCATAAAACGCGTATAATCCCTATTATCCTATATTATATTCCCGCCTACGCATATATTGATTTATGTGATAAAATATTTTTATTCCAGATTATACAATAAACCCAAATTATGCAATAGGAATTTGGGATATAATGGAACTCATTGTGGTACAATAGGGAAAACTAAAAATAAGAATTCACCAAGTGGTTAAACTAAAAACTCAAAAGTAAAAACTAAAGACCACAACTCAAGTTTTGAGGATGGAGAATGAGGCATGAAGGATTTTTATTTACCGAGATATTTTTCTTTTTTAATAAAAAATTCCTCCATTCTTCATTCTTATTACTTAGACTAGCAGAAGAATAAAGATAGGGAACTATAATGGATAATCCAAAGACAAAGAGATTACCCATAGGCGTGCAGGATTTTAGAGAGATAAGGCAGGAGGATTATCTATACATAGATAAGACTGAGCTAATTTACAAGCTCATTACTTCTGGCAAGTATTACTTCCTCTCCCGTCCGCGCAGGTTTGGAAAGAGCCTGCTTGTATCCACCTTGAAATACCTGTTTCAAGGTGAAAAGGAATTATTCGAGGGTTTATACATCTATGACAAATACGATTTCCCCAAGCATCCGGTGATACATATATCGTTTAGGGGAGATATGCGTAGTCCTGAGCAGCTTGAGAGAAAGATATTGAGTATTTTGAAGGGTAATGAAAAGGTATTAGGCCTAGAATGTGGTAGTCCGGATGACCCTTCGGATTGCTTTGAAAGCTTGATTAATAAGGCCTATGAGAGATACAACCAAAAAGTCGTAATCCTGATAGACGAATACGACAAGCCAATCATTGACAATATAGATCAGATAGAAGTAGCGATGGAGAACCGGAATATCCTGCGAGGCCTATACTCCATAATAAAGGATATGGATCCCTATATAAAATTCGCCTTTTTGACAGGTGTGACCAAATTCTCCAAGGCAGGGATATTCTCTGGGCTGAATAACCTCAAAGACATAACATTATATCCTGAGTTCGGGAATATGCTTGGGATAACTCAGGATGAATTAGAAGAACATTTCAGTGAGCTTTTCAAGGAGAACAACGTAGATTTAGAGGAAGTCAGAGAATGGTATAACGGGTATAATTTTTTAGCGGACCTTGTATATAATCCATTTGATGTCCTATTATTCGCGGATTATGGTATCAATAATGGTGAATTCAGATTTAAGAGCTACTGGTTTTCAACCGGCACACCAAAATTTTTGATAGACGTGATAGACAAAGGCAAATTCTACATACCAAGGCTTGCCGGATTAAAGATAACAGATAGTTCGTTAGAGAGGTTTGATGTAGATAATATGCGTCCAGAGTCAATATTGTTTCAGGCAGGATATCTAACAATAGATGAGCAGATAGAGCGGCAAAGAGGAGGCTATGAATTTCTGCTGCGTATGCCGAATAAAGAAGTGCGAATGGCATTAATGGATGAGTTATTGGAGTATATGGAAGGGGCAAGAGAAGACAGGGAAGATTTGCAGGATAGGTTAACGGAAGTAATCAATAGAGGAGATATAGATGCATTAGGAAAGGAGATAGAATCCTTGTTTGCAGGAGTTCCGTATCATAACTATATCCGTAATGATATGAACAAGTACGAAGGCTATTATGCCTCGCTTATATATGCCTATCTGCAGAGCCTGGGATATGAGATGAGGGCAGAAGACGTAACGAATGTAGGCAGGGCAGATCTGACGATGATAATGAAGGATAAGATATACATCTTTGAGATAAAGGTAGACACAAAAGAAAGCCCAATAAAGCAGATAAAAGAGAGGCAGTATTATAAGAAATACGAAAATCAAAACAAGCCGATATATCTGATAGGGGTAAATATAGATAGTAAAGAAAGGAATATAGTTGGGTTTGAATGGGAAAGGATGAATTAAGGATAAAGGATGGAGTGTGGAGGAGGGAGGATTTTAATTTTAAAAAATTTTCTTCATCATCCATCCATCCTTCCTTCTTCATCCTCAGGAAAAATGCGGAGATAAGTTATGGGATTTATAGAGGAACATTGGGATGAGTTGGCGGGCATATTCTTTTTGTTCTTTGGCCTGCTTATATTGGGGAGTCTTGTCTCTTATAGCCCTACGGATGTTCCTTTTCTGGCCTATCCTGTGAATTCTCCGGTCTCTAACTGGATAAGCTATGTAGGTGTGTATCTGGGATTTCTCTTTAGGTTTCTCTGGGGCTATGCCTCTTTTTTGGTCCCGTCTTTGCTTATATATCTGGGGATTATCAAGACATTTCATCTTGAAGAGCGGTTTGACTATTATCCTGTAGTGAATCTAGTGGCATTATCATTCTTTTTGTTTTTTGCGTCTAATCTTTTTTCACTTGGGGCCTCAAGCTTAGGAGATACTCAGGCATTTAACTGGGGTGGCTTGTTTGGCCATAGTTTTGCAAGTTTCCTTCTGACCTATTTTGGCAGGTTTGGTGCCTGGGTCTTGTCTCTGGGGTTGTTTCTATTATCTTTTGTTATGGTAACGCATATCTCTATTACCAGGATAACAAAACTACTCATCAAGCCCCTCTTTTTTATGGGCAGGTTGGTTGCAAGTCTCCGCAGATATATTATGCGTCGAATCTCTGGGGTGGAAAAGCATTCTGGGAGAAGGGATAGGAAGTCTGCCTCTTCGAAATCTGCAAGGCCGCGGCGTAGAACGATTTTGCCGGAGCCGCAGTCAGGACTATTCAATGAATCAGTGGATAATAAGATCCCATTCGCAGAAGATGAGGCCGAGGGTGATGAAGAGGATGAAGAAATAGATGAAGATGAGCATATGATAGAGGCTGAAGATTTTGAGATTGTCACTGAAGATGAGACGGATAGGGATGAATTTCTGGAAGAAGGGGATGAAATCGAGGAGGATGAGATATCTTTTGAATTGAGGTCTGTCGAGGGCAAGAAGATAAGGCCTCCTAAAGAGGGCAGTTATAAGCTGCCGCCAATTGACCTGTTGGATCTGCCAATAAGAGAGACCGAGCAGGAAGATGACACAGAGGAGAAGGCACGGGTGATAGAACAGAGTTTGGCAGAGTTTAATATACCGGTAAAGATAGTGAATATCGAGACAGGTCCGGTTGTTACCAGATACGAATTAGAGCCGGCCCCTGGGGTCAAGATACAAAAGATAGTGAGTTTGGCCGATGACCTTGCCCTGAATCTAAGGGCTAGTTCCTTACGAATTGTCGCTCCTATTCCGGGCAAGGCAGCAGTTGGAATAGAGGTACCAAACACTTATAGAGATCCTGTCTTTATCCGTGATATAGCTACGAGTCCTGAGTTTCTTGAGTCAGATTCTCCTCTTACTCTGGGATTGGGCAAAGACACCGCAGGTCATCCTGTTGTGGCTGATTTGCGGGATATGCCCCATCTTCTTATCGCAGGCGCTACTGGTTCGGGTAAGACAGTATGTGTTAATGCCTTGATTATTTCTATGTTGCTCAAGGCAAGTCCAAGGGAGCTGAGGTTTATAATGGTTGATCCAAAGATGGTAGAGATGACCCACTATAATAATCTACCCCATCTGTTATGCCCAGTGGTTACGGATGCAAAGAAGGTCTCGGTTGCCCTAAACTGGCTTATAGGAGAGATGGAGAAGCGTTATCAGCGTCTGGCTAGGGCAGGTGTGAGGAACATAAGATTTTACAATGAAAAGTATAGCGACGATCCTATGCCCTATATCGTGCTTATAATAGACGAGCTGGCCGATATTATGGCAGTCGCTCAGAGCGAGGTCGAGACAGCGATAGCCCGCCTGGCCCAGTTGTCAAGGGCAGTTGGAATCCATCTCATATTGGCTACTCAACGTCCTTCAGTGGATGTGATAACGGGTGTGATTAAGGCCAATTTCCCTGCCAGGATATCCTTTAAGGTGGCATCCAGGGTGGATTCGCGGACCGTGCTTGACTCTATTGGGGCAGAGAAACTCCTTGGCAAGGGCGATATGTTGTTTATGAAACCAGGGGCAGTAAAGATCCAGCGCATACAAGGGGCCTATGTCCAGGATAGGGAGATAGAGAGGGTGGTTTCTTATATTAGCGATCAGGCAGAACAGGATTTTGATGAATCTTTTACGAAGGCCCAGGAGAAGAAGGG
>JALVWL010000012.1:534-5009 GCA_027034965.1 Candidatus Omnitrophota bacterium | reverse complement strand
TTGAGCGGGTCTTGTCTGGGATGTCTGCTGAGGATGTGATAGAGGAGATGAAGAGGAGCGGATTAAGAGGAAGGGGAGGCGGTGGTTTCCCTACCTGGATGAAGTGGAATTTTGCCAGGAGTGTCTCTTCAGATGAAAAGTATATAATCTGTAATGCAGATGAAGGTGATCCAGGGGCCTATATGGATAGGAGTGTCTTGGAAGGTGATCCCCATTCGGTAATAGAAGGAATGATTATTGCTGGCTATGCGGTTGGGGCCTCTAGAGGATTTTTTTACATAAGGGCAGAGTATCCGCTTGCGATTGAACGTGTCAGGCGGGCTATAAATCAGGCCTATGCCTATGGGTTGCTGGGCAAAGACATCCTTGGAACGGATTTTTCATTTGATATAGAGATAAGGCTTGGTGCTGGGGCCTTTGTCTGTGGAGAGGAGACGGCCCTCATCGCCTCTATTGAAGGCAAAAGGGGTACGCCAAGGCCAAGGCCTCCTTATCCCTCTGTGAAGGGATTGTGGGGCAGGCCTACGGTGATAAATAATGTCGAGACCCTTGCAAATGTTCCTTTTATTTTGTTAAAAGGTGGGGATTGGTTTGCTGGCATTGGCACGGAAAATTCTAAAGGGACAAAGGTCTTCGCCCTGACTGGAAAGGTAAAAAATTCAGGACTTATAGAAGTTCCTATGGGTACGACTCTCCGGGAGATAGTCTTCGATATAGGCGGTGGGGTAATTGGTGATAAGAAGATAAAGGCGGTCCAGACAGGCGGCCCTTCAGGTGGGGTCATTCCTGAACACCTGCTTGATACACCAGTTGATTATGAGAACCTCCAGCGCCTTGGTTCGATTATGGGCTCTGGTGGAATGATTGTTATGAGTGAAGACGATTGTATGGTCGATATATCTAAGTTTTATCTGAAATTCTGTGTAGATGAGTCCTGTGGTAAATGTGCTCCCTGTCGAATCGGTGGTTATCAGATGCTCAAGATACTGGACAAGATTACCAGGGGTGAAGGAGATGAAAAGGACCTTGAGAATATATCTCTAATTGCCCGTGCTATGCAGAAGGCATCCCTCTGTGGATTGGGCCAGACCGCTCCTAATCCCGTGGTTTCGACAATGAAGTATTTTGAAGAGGAATACAGACAGCATATCTTTGATAAGAAATGTACCCCTGGCAAGTGTAAGCGGCTTATTCATTATGAGATAGTCCAGGAGAAGTGCGTCAGATGCGGTATGTGCTATATAAACTGTCCTGTCGAGGCCATAACCGGCTCGAAGGCCAAAGGATTCGTTATCCATCAGGAACTGTGTATAAAGTGCGGTAAGTGCTATGAGGTCTGTAAGTTTGGGGCAGTTGTGTTGAAATAAATATTAAAGGAGTGTATATGGGGATAAAGGCAACAATAGACGGTATACCAGTTGAAGTAGAATATGGGACGACTATATTGGACGCGGCCAGGAGTGTCCAGGTAAAGATACCAACCCTCTGCAAACACCCTGACTTGCCTGCCTCGGCCAGCTGTGGCATTTGTATTGTCAGGGCAAAGGGGAGTAATAAGATGTTAAGGGCCTGTTGTACGCCCTTGGAAGATGGTATGGAGATAGTTACCAATGATCCAGAGATAGTAGAGGTCAGGAGGACCGTACTGGAACTGATTTTATCTAACCATCCAGATGAGTGCCTTATCTGCGGGAGGAATAATAATTGTGAATTACAAAAATTTGCAGCGGATTTTGGTATAAGGGAAGAACGCTATCCTAAATTTCTCAGGCAGCTGCCAGCTGATCTATCTACCGGAACTATAGAGCTACATCCAGAGAAGTGTATCCTCTGTGGTAGGTGCGTTGAGGTCTGTCAAGAGGTCCAGGATGTCTGGGCCCTTTCTTTCCTGGAGCGCGGTTTCAATACGAGGATTTCCCCGGCAGGGGACATAGAATTAAACGAATCTCCCTGTGTTAAATGTGGTCAGTGTTCTGCCCATTGTCCGACCGGAGCTATCTTTGAGAAAGACGACACCTCGAAGGTCTGGGATGCCCTAAGAGATGCTGATAAATACTGTGTCGTACAGATAGCCCCTGCGGTGAGGGTGGCCATAGGGGAGGCCTTTGGATATCCCTACGGCACTAATCTTACAAAAAAGTTATATGCCCTGCTTAGGAGGCTAGGATTTAAGGCGGTCTTTGATACCTCTTTTGGAGCTGATTTGACTGTTATGGAAGAGGCCAGCGAATTTGTTAAGAGATTTGCTGAGGGCAGAGGACCTCTACCCTTGATAACCACCTGTTGTCCTTCTTGGGTAGATTTTATGGAGAAGTTTTACACCGATATGATAGAGCACTTTTCTTCTGCGAAGTCCCCTCACGAGATGTTGGGTGTACTTTCCAAGACATACTATGCAGAAAAGAATTCAATCCCAGCCGAGAAGATATTTATGGTCTCTGTTATGCCTTGCACCTCTAAGAAATACGAAATAACCCGCAGTGATGAGATGTTTGCCTCTGGTTATGCTGATATCGATGTCGTTCTAACTACTCGAGAGCTGGCCAGAATGATAAAACAAGCTGGTATTGATTTTAATAACCTTGCCGATGAAGAACCTGACCATATATTGGGAGACTACACTGGTGCAGGGGTTATATTCGGGGCCACGGGTGGCGTTATGGAGGCGGCATTGCGTACGGCCTATTTCTTTATTAGCGGTGAGAATCTGAAAGAAGTGGAGTTTAAACAGGTACGGGGCCTGGATGGTGTGAAAGAGTGCGAGGTAGATGTTGCTGACAAAAAGCTAAGGGTCGCAGTTGCCCACGGACTGTCGAACGTTGAATTTATATTGAATAAGGTGCGCCGGGCAAAGGAAAAAGGTGAAGATTTGCCCTATCACTTTATCGAGGTTATGGCCTGCCCTGGTGGGTGCGTGGGCGGAGGAGGACAGCCATATGGGGTCACCGATGAGCTTCGCATAGCACGGGCCAGGGGATTATATGAAGATGACCAGGGGCGCATAAGATATGCCCATGAAAACCCATATATAAAGAAACTTTACGAGGAGTTTTTGGGCGAACCGCTTGGTGAGAAGTCGCATCATCTACTGCATACAAAATATACGCCCAGGCCAGTGTATGTGAGATGATATTGTTACGTCCGATTTTTAGATTTGAGATTCTGATTTTGATATGGTATTATTTTTTTATGTGGAGGGCGCTTATCAATGCTTAAGAACAAAGGCTTTACTCTAATTGAGCTATTGGTTGTAATAGGTATTATCCTCTTGCTTGCGGCAATGCTTTTCCCAGCTCTTCAGGGTGCAAGAGAACAAGGCCGCAGGGCAAAGTGTGTAAATAACCTTAAACAGATAAGTGCTGCCCTTCATATGTACGCGTCCGACCACAACGAGCGTTTTCCAGATAAGTTGCAGGACTTAGTTGATGAAGGCTATATAGACGATGTAAACGTCTTTATCTGCCCAAGTTCTGGAGTTAGCTCAATTTCCTCTGCGGATGAGGGCAGTTATTTGTATAATACTGGCCTTACCGAAAGTGCATCTTCAACTACTCCTATTGTCTGTGACAAACCAGAAAATCACAAAAAAGGTGGCAATGTCTTATACGTAGGCGGCACAGTAAAATGGTCTCCTGGCAAAAAAGGACAATGGCAACCGCCATTTTAAGCTCTTGACTGGCTTTATGATGCAAAATCTAAAGAAATTACCCATAGGAGTGCAGGATTTTAAGGAGATAAGGGAAGAAGATTATCTCTACGTAGATAAGACCGAGCCTATTTACAAGCTTATTACTTCTGGCAAATATTACTTCCTCTCCCGTCCACGCAGGTTTGGAAAGAGCCTGCTGGTATCTACATTAAAATACCTCTTCCAAGGGGAGAGGGATCTGTTTAGAGGGCTTTATATCTATGATAAAGATGATTTCACGAAACATCCTGTGATACACATCTCATTTAGAGGAGATATGAGAAGTCCACAGGCGCTAATAGAGAGGCTATTACATTTGTTGGATGATAATCAAAAAGAATTAGGTGTCAATTGCAAGAATACGGATAACTATTCAGTTTACTTTGAGGAGCTGATAAGAGAAGCATATGAAAAATACAACCAAAAGGTTGTAATCCTAATAGACGAATATGACAAGCCTATCCTTGATAACATAGACCAGATGGACGTGGCTATGGAAAACAGAAATATCCTGAGGGGATTATACTCCGTAATAAAGGATATGGATCCTTATATTCGCTTTGTCTTTCTCACTGGGGTAAGCAAGTTTTCCAAGGCAGGGATATTTTCAGGCTTAAATAATCTTAAAGATATTACCCTTTATCCAGAGTTTGGAAATATGCTTGGGATAACCCAGGAAGAATTAGAAAAACATTTCGGCGAGTTTTTCAAGGAGAATAACGTAGATTTAGAGAAAGTAAAGGAATGGTATAACGGATATAACTTCCTATCGGACCTTGTTTATAAT
>JALVWL010000012.1:0-524 GCA_027034965.1 Candidatus Omnitrophota bacterium | reverse complement strand
GTTCTCAAGCGGCACGCCAAATTTTCTGATACAGGTGATAAAGAAAGAAAATTTTTATTTGCCAGAGATGGCTGATTTGAGGATAAGCAAATCTTTATTGGATAGCTTTGATATAGAGACCATGAGAGCTGAGATAGTTTTATTTCAAGCAGGATACCTTACAATAGAAGAGGAAAGGGAATTAGAATTTGGAGGGACAGAATATAAGCTAAGGATACCAAATAAAGAGGTAAGGATAAGCCTAAGTGATCACATACTGGAATTTTATCTAAATATACATGGTTTTGGTGCAAGGAAAGTAGAAGGGCATAGGGCATTAGTTAGTGGTGATATAGAGAAATTCGGGCGAGAAATAGAGGCTCTATTTGCAGGCATACCCTATCACAACTACACTGGCAATGAAATAGCGAGATACGAAGGATTTTATGCATCAGTGATATACGCATATCTGCAGAGCCTGGGATATGAGGTAAGGGGAGAAGACGTAACAAACATAGGCAGGGCAGATTTAACAATGATAATGA
>JALVWL010000011.1 GCA_027034965.1 Candidatus Omnitrophota bacterium | reverse complement strand
TCGCCTGGCAACATCGGTAATCTCATCGAGATACTTCATCACTGCCTGCTTATGAGGGATAGTTACATTGACGCCTCTTATGTCAAGTGCCCTTATACTATCTATAGCCCTCTTTAAATGGTCAGGATGGACCTCAAAACACAGATATACCGCATTTATCCCTAGCTTTTTAAAGGCTGCATTATGCATATCGGGCGACTTGCTATGCCTGACAGGATACCCCAGCAGACCATATAATTGAGTATTTGCGTCTATCTTCATTACTCTACCCTCCAGAAATTTACCTTAACAGTTGGTTCCTCTATCTCAACCTTACCCACAAACCATATCCTCTGGGCCGGGGTGGGATCTATCTCTTCTTCATCTATCACATTATTACCATTGACATCTCTGGCTGCCCTTACACTAAAGACATGTCTGCCATCTACAAGACCCACCAGCATAACCGAATCCTCCCTGCTCCAGCGGCTCCACTTCCCATCGTCGAGTTTATAGGAAAAATAGGCATCTTCCTCTGTGGCCTGGTATCTGAAAAATGCATCTGTTTCCTCTACCAATCCAGTCGGACCTGATGTTATAATCGTATCCGGTGCAAGCAGATCTACAAGGATATTGTCTGAATAAAGAGAAGAGATATTGCCTGCCTTATCCTGAAACTGCACATAGACTGATTGCTGGCCATTATAGGGAAGCAAACTCCATTCCAATTCAGGTACAAAGGCCATCCATTGAGCAGATTCACACTCACTGCGGCTAGCCCCTACCCTCACACTGACCACCCCTGAGAAGCTATCACTTGCATCTAAGCTTAATACAACCTGAAGGCTATGTGTCATCGGTGCATCGTGATTAATAACAACCGAACCAACCGGCGCAATTGTATCGACGGAAAATCCCCAGAGGTAATCTGCCATCTCATTACCAGCGTTATCCTTTGCAGAGAGTGCAACGGTTACACGTCCCTCTGGCAGAAGACCATAACTTACCCACTCGTCTTTGTCCTTATCATACTTTAGGTATACCAAATGATTGTTTACCCTACACTCAATACTATTACTGTCCAGACCACTTAAGGCATCTGAAAAACGAATACGGATATTCTCTTTTCTACTGTTCAATAGGCTACCACTTGACGGATATACATAGACTGCAGAAGGGGCCTGCGTATCTATCCATATATGGAAGGTTCCCATTTCTCCCCAACCCTCACCATTCTTTTTTGCCTTCACATAAAAGATGTGCTTACCATCTGATATCGGCTGTTTATACAAATAGCCTCTATCGGTAGTGTCTATTTCATCATCAGGTTCTGTGTCCAGAGAAAAGCTAAACCCTTCAGGTGTGACCTGTTGAGACTTTATGTCCCAGGTAAAATAGGGTGTATTGTCGTTCTGCCATTGTTCAGGATTAATAGGCGAACCACCAATATTGGTATGGGCCTTTACCCAGTCGATATCGTAGTTATCTTCTTCGCCAACACCTTCACCAATATCCAATAGGGTCAAAAAACCCGAAACCAGCCTATCTACTGCATTAAGTACAATCCCTGCAACCCTCTCACCAATCACCTGGGATATCTTGTAATTTTCAGACTGAATCTGGGCCGCACCCATAGATATAACCCAGCCTACCTGTTTATAATTCTCAGACTCAGGCGCCGCATTTCCGGACAATACGCCATCAAACAGCAGCATCACGAACAGCAGAGATAAAAGCAAAAACCCTCTTCTCATCTTTCCTTCCAGCTACACTCTCTACAGAACTAGAGACATCGACTCCATAGGGCCTGACAATTGAAATAGCATCCCTGACATTATTCGGGTTCAATCCACCCGAAAGGATGATCGGAAGGTGAGCCTCCCTAACTACCTCTGCAGCAATCTGCCAGTCAAATGTCTTGCCTGTTCCTCCTATCTTATCCTTAACATAACTATCAAGCAGTAGGGCATCATAGATATCGTATCCATTAAGAGACGGCTTGCTTTCAACCCGCAACGCCCTTATAAATCTCTCTAAATAAAAATCCTTTCTCTCTTCAGAAGTCAGGTCAAAATATATCTGAAACGTCCTGAATCCAATATCTACCAATTTTCGTATAAAAGAAAGATCTTTCTCAACCAAAACCGCCACAGGTGTGACAAATACAGGTAGGGCCTTTATTATCCTTTTTGCTGACGATATATCTATATTTCTAGGACTTCTGTCATAAAAGACAAACCCCAAGGCATCTGCCCCAGCAGCACAGCACATCCGTGCATCATCCAGATTTGTTATCCCGCAAATCTTTACCCTGACCATATCTATACTTTAGCATAATAAAGCCTGAAAAAAGAGTCAAAACAAGCGAAAGGTAAACCCCTAGTTTCACGATAGTCTCTAACAGATAGCTAGAGCCAAAAAATCCCAGGTACAATAGTCCCATAGCAATGGTGAGCATCTGCATTGTAGTTTTGGCCTTGCCCCAGAAACCCGCAGGAATGACCTCCCCACCCATCTGTATTACCCAGAGACGATAGGCGGTTAATAAGACCTCCCTGGCAGCTATTAAGAGAACTATCCAGATAGGAATATCCATCTTCAAATAGAGGAGAAAAAAACCCAGTAAGACGACAAACTTATCGGTTATCGGATCTATCAACTTCCCAAATTCGCTTATCCAATCAAAACGCCTGGCCAGAAAACCATCCAGAAAATCAGAAAAAAACGCCAGGGCAAAAAACAGCGCCCCATATACTGAGGCTCCATTGACGAAAAAGTAGAGTCCTGCAATTGCTAGGAATATCCTGGAGAGGCTCAATATGTTGGGTAAGTGGCTTAATACCATATCAGAATTAACCCGGATTATGCATTTTAGATAACTCAAAAGTCAAATCTCAAATCTCAAAACTACAGATTAAAACTCAAATCTTAAGAATGAAGAATGGAGCATGGAGAATGAAGGGAAATATATTAGTAAATAAAAATCCTTCATGCTTCCTTCTCCCTCCTCCATTCTCAAAACTTGAGTTGTGGTTTTTAGTTTTGACTTTTTAGTTTTTAGTTTAACCATATGGTGAATTCTTATCTTTAGCTTTTCCTATTGTCCTACAACGAGTTCCATTATATCACAAATTCCTATTCCATAATTTGGGATAAATATATCCTGAGGCTATTGCACATCAATAACCTTGAGGCTATTGGTCGTACCAGGAACTCCAAAGGGCATCCCTGAAGTAATGACTATCCTGTTCCCCTTCTTTAGGATCCCTTGGGCCTCCAGGAAACTGGTAAGTTCATTTCCGACGATATTTAATCTGCTCATATAAAGTGGATAAACTCCAAACGAGAGATTCATCACATTCCTGACAGTGAGGTTGTCTGTAACCGCCAATATCCACTGATAAGGCCTCAATCTGGATATCCTCCTGGCCGTGGTACCACTGGTAGTAGGCGTTACCACATAATCAACAGAGACGTTGCAGAGGACATCATAGGTAGCAATGCTTATCATGTCGTCTATGCGTTTTGAATCCCTGACCATTTCTCTTATAATCTCTGACATTGCACCCGTCTCAAGGAGTTCTTGCTCGGTCATCAGGGCTATCTTCATAGCCATTTTGACCACCTCGAGAGGGTATTTTCCCACTGCAGTCTCTTCAGAGAACATAATAGCATCCGCACCATCGAGTATGGCATTGGCAACATCTGTTACCTCAGCGCGCGTAGGGCGCAGGTTATCCACCATTGATTCCATCATCTGCGTAGCAACCACTACTGGCCTGGCATACATATTGGCCAGGCGAATTATCTTCTTTTGAATAACCGGGATCTCCTCGATTGGCAATTCAACACCAAGATCCCCGCGAGCCACCATAATCGCATCAGCGGCCTGGACAATCTCTTCTATATGTTCGACTGCCCTTATCCTCTCAATCTTGGCTAGGATAAAAGGACGGTAGTGGGGATCATCCGGAATAAGAGACCTAACTTTATCTATATCATCTTTACCACCGACAAAGGAAACGCATATAACATCGACCTTATTCTTGACAGCAAATTCTATACAGGCCTTATCGTAATCCGTTATAGCGCCATCTTTAAAATCAATACCTGGAAGGTTTATTCCCTTATGAGATCTGACTGTCCCTGGCAACAAGGCCCTTGTCACTATCTCCTTGCCCTTGACCTCCAGGACCTTAAACTGCAATACACCATCGCTCATATAAATTATGTCATTCTTCTTAACCTTCTTTTCGAACCCTGATATCTCGTGCGGCAGATAGATAGCGTCCGGATAAGAGCGCTTCTTGCCGCTCGTAAAGACTACCTCGTCTCCTTTTTTGAGATTTATAGGAGAAGGGATTGCGCCCAATCTCATCTTTGGCCCTGGCAGATCTATTATCACCGCCACTCCCCTGGACATATCCGACGAACACTGCCTTATGCGCTTGATTATCTTAGACATACTTTGAAAATCTCCGTGAGACATATTCAGTCGAAAGGCATCCACACCAGCCTTCAGCAGCTTTGTCATTGTCTGTTCATCCCAGGAGGCAGGCCCTAAGGTGGCAATTACCTTTGTCTTTGGCATCTTAATCTTCATCTTTCCCCTCTCCTAAAAATAATGGTTTCAAGAACCCTTTATTATATTCTCTAACTCCCTGCGCTTTTCCTCTAGGAGCTCAGTTGTATTGGCCTCCAGGTTTAATCTTACCAGGGGCTCAGTATTTGACTTCCTCAGATTAAACCACCACTCATCAAACTCAACTGTCAAGCCATCTAACTTCATAATCCTGACCGAAGGCCTTTCCCTGAAGGCCTCCTCTATCTTCGACAGCAAGGCATCCGGATCAGATACCCTGAAGTTTATCTCGCCCGTAGAGTAGTACCTCTTTATCTCAGACACCAACTCAGAGACAGGTTTGTCCTGAGCAGAGATTATATTAAGGACCTTTATTAGGGCAAGCACCCCACTGTCAGCAAAGTAATTATCCTTAAAATAATAATGTCCTGAAAGCTCACCTGCAAAAGGAGC
>JALVWL010000010.1 GCA_027034965.1 Candidatus Omnitrophota bacterium | reverse complement strand
CTTTTTCTCATCGTCTATGTGCAATGCCCCAAATGGACACACCTGAACACATGCCCTACATCCAACACACTTGTCACGGTAGATTATAAGCATCTGCCATAACTCCTTTTATTTAAGAAGGTCTAATACCTTACTCACCAACTCTTCTGCTATCTGCTCTGGTGCCTCACCAGTTATCATTACGTGTTCACCGGTTCTTTTCGGAGTAAATACCTTTACCACCTGTGTAGGAGAACCCTTAAGCCCCAACTTTTCCGGGTCAGCGTCAAGGTCATTGCTCGTCCAGGTGGTAATCTCTGCCTTTTTTGCCTTCATCTTCCCCCGCAAAGACGGCATACGCGGCTCGTTTATCTCTTTCACAACCGTAAACAAACATGGAAGCTGCACCTCAACCACATCATAGCCTTCCTCTGTCATCCTCTCAACAACCGCCTTTTCGTTATTTATAGAGACAATCTTCTTCACATATGTAACCTGAGGTATATCAAGATGGGTTGCAATACCTGGCCCAACCTGAGCAGTATCACCATCTGATGCCTGCTTTCCGCAAAGGATAACGTCGTAATTCGCGATTTTATCTATTGCGCAGGCGAGGGTATAGCTGGTTGCATAGGTATCACTGCCTGCAAATGCCCTGTCGCTAATCAATATAGCATCGTCAACACCCATAGCAATCGCCTCGCGCAACGCGCTTTCTGCCTGAGGCGGGCCCATCGTAATTACCGTAACCTTACCGCCATGCGCTTCCCTTAATCTTATACCCTCTTCTATTGCATACATATCAAAGGGATTTATTATTGACTTAACGCCTTCCCTTATAAGAGTGTTGGTCTCAGGGTTTATCTTGACATCAGCTGTATCAGGAACCTGTTTTATACAGACGATTATCTCCATTACTTCAATGCCTCCTTGATAAGGTGCTGGGCAATAACATTTCTCTGGACCTGATTTGTCCCTTCGTATATCTGGGTAATCTTTGCATCACGCATAAACTTCTCAACTGGGTATTCCTTCATATAGCCATAACCACCCAATAGCTGGACAGCATTTGTGGTTACCTCCATTGCAACGTCAGAGGCAAACATCTTTGCCATTGCTGATTCCTTTGCGATATTGGTTATGCCTGAATCCGCCATTCGAGCAGTGCTGTATATAAGGGCACGCGCTGCCTCTATCTTGGTTGCCATATCTGCTAGCATCCACTGTATCCCTTGGAAAGAAGATATCGGCCTGCCAAATTGCTCACGCTTACGCACGTAATCTAAGGCAACGTCAAATGCGCCCTGGGCAATGCCAAGCGCCTGAGCAGCAACACCAGGCCTTGACATATCAAAGGTCTTTAACGTAATAATAAAGCCCATTCCCTCTCTTCCAAGCAGATTTTCCTTCGGCACCTTACAATCATTGAATATAAGCTCCCTTGTTGCTGATGCGCGGATGCCCATCTTATCCTCTTTCTTACCAAACTCAAATCCAGGGGTTCCTTTCTCTATAATAAACGCAGATGCACCTCTTGCGCCTTTTGCCTTGTTCGTCATTGCTATTACAACGTATATATCTGCCTCACCGCCATTGGTAATAAAGTGCTTTGTTCCATTTAAAACATAATAATCACCCTCTTTGCGGGCAGTTGTCTGGATAACGCTTATGTCACTGCCAGCAGCTGGCTCTGTTACTGCAAATGCAGCCAGTGTACCGTCTGCTATCCTTGGAAGGTATTTTTTCTTCTGCTCTTCATTTCCATATAAGATAACAGGAAATATACCAAGCGCAGTTGCGGCATAGGTGACAGCAACACCGCCACATCCCCTTGCGAGCTGCTCTGTAACGAGGCATAGCTCAAGCATTCCCTTGCCATTTTCAACCAATCCGCCATATTCCTCTGGAACAAAGAGCCTGAAAAAATCAGACTGGGCAAGGACCTCCATTATCTCTCTCGGAAACTCGTTTTTCTCATCTAATTCTGCAGCAACAGGAATAACCTTCTCCTGAGTAATCTCCCACGCCAGGTCTCTTATCTCTTTCTGGAAATCAGTCAATAGATAATCCATCAGTGCCTCCTTTTTATTCCCTATATTTCTTAATAACTATGGTAGTATTATGTCCGCCAAATCCAAGCGAATTTGACATCGCCACATTTACCTTCATCTCTCTCATTTTATTTGGAACGTAATCAAGATCACATTCAGGGTCAGGGTTTTCATAATTAATTGTTGGATGGACCTTATCTTCGTAAACACTCAATGTCGTTGCAACAAATTCTATTGCACCCGCCGCACCCAATAGGTGGCCTGTCATTGACTTTGTAGAGCTAATAGCAACCTTCTTAGCGTGCTTTCCTAATACCTTCTTTATAGCCATAGTCTCAAGTTTATCGTTTAATTTTGTAGATGTCCCATGCGCGTTAATATAATCAATATCTTCTGGTTTGAGCCCTGCATCTTCTATTGCAAGCGCCATTGCCCTTGCACCCCCATCTCCTTCAGGATCTGGCGCAGTAATATGATATGCATCACCAGTCATAGAATATCCAACCACCTCTGCATAGATTTTGGCCCCTCTTTTCCTGGCGTGCTCAAGCTCTTCTAAGACAACAATCCCTGAGCCCTCGCCCATAACAAATCCATTGCGCGTGGCATCAAATGGCCGAGATGCCCTCTCTGGTTCATCATTATAGGTAGATAAGGCCTTTAATGCGCAAAAGCCAGCTATTCCCATAGGCGTAATAGCCGCTTCACTACCACCAGCAAACATCATATCCGCATAACCAAGCTGGATCTGGCGGAAGGCGTCCCCAATAGCGTGGGTTCCAGTAGCACAGGCAGTCGATACACAGGTATTCGGACCTTTCAATCCTAAATATATAGAAACATGGCCTGCCGCAAGATTGACTATCATCATAGGAATGGTAAAAGGCGATACCCTTCCTGGCCCCTTGTCCATAAGGACACGGTATTCCCTCTCTAATGTATGCAAACCCCCAATCCCTGAACCAATGATAACCCCATAACGATTTGACACATCTCCTTTAAAAGGGACTTCAAGGCCGGCATCTTCTGCTGCCTGCATTGCGGCATAGATCGCGAACTGGATAAATCTATCTACTCTGCGGAGCTCTTTTTTGGGAATATACTGAGATGCATCGAAATCCGTTATCTCTCCCGCAACCTGGGAATCAAAATTCGTCGGATCAAAGGAAGTAATCCTTTTTGTCCCGCTTTTACCCGAAAGAAGTGCCTGCCAGAATTGATCTTTGCCAATCCCGACAGGCGAAACAACACCCACTCCAGTGACAACAACCCGTCTTTTCATAAGGTTATCCTATGCAGAGAATATATGGCAGGGGATGAGGTTTATCAGTTGCTACCTAATTTTTCTTCTATATACTTAATAGCGTCGCCAACCGTTGCTATCTTCTCTGCCTCTTCATCTGGTATTTCCATACCAAACTCGTCTTCTAGGGCCATAACCAATTCCACTGTATCTAGAGAATCTGCACCAAGGTCATTTACAAAGGAAGATTCTGGCTTTATTTCCTCTTCCTTAACGCCCAACTGTTCTGCTACAATCTTCGTCACCTTTTCTGCGATTTCTGACATCTTCTGCCTCCTTGTTTTTTAAATCATTCCCCCATCTACGAGAAGTGTTTGGCCTGTTATATAATCAGCCAGCGAACTTGTCAAGAACAAACATGCATTCGCCACATCCCTAGGCTGGCCAAGTTTCCTCATAGGAATGGTATCCATCAATCTCTTCTTGACGTCTTCAGAAAGAACTTCGGTCATCTTTGTCTGGATAAAACCAGGGGCAACCGCATTTACATTTATCCCACGCGTGGCAAGCTCTTTTGCAACTGTCTTTGTAAACGCTATCACGCCACCTTTAGACGCAGAATAATTCGCTTGGCCCACATTACCCATTACTCCAACCACAGATGCGATGTTTACGATCTTTCCACTGCGTTGCTTCATCATCAATTTGGCCACAGCACGGGTCATCAAAAATACACCTTTGAGATTGACCCCCAGTACTGCGTCCCAGTCTTCTTCCTTCATCCTTATCAAAAGACCATCACGGGTAATCCCCGCGTTGTTAATTAATATATCAACTCTACCCCATTTGTCAACGACTTTGTCCACTACATTATCTACATCTTCAGCGACAGTAACATTGGCAAGCACATACATCCCCTCTCCACCAGCCTCATCTATATCCGAAACCGTCTCTTTCAATGCCTCTTCATTCAGATCACAGACAGCTACTCTTGCTCCATACTGAGCAAAGGATAAGGCTATCTCCCTGCCAATACCTCGTGCACCACCGGTTACAATTACCACCTTGCCCTTAAAATCATTCGAAAATTCATACCCCATACGACCCTCCTGTTCTCCTCTATCCTAAGTCTTTCAATTCCTATCTGAGAGTTAATTATCAACCAAACTCTCTGTCTGGGCAAGGGAAATTTTATCAATAAAAAAGTAGATGTACATAAAATTATCTACCCGAAATTCTATGGTATAATGGGCAGGGTTGCAGAATAGTATTTTGTTAGACAACAAAAACAGATATGCCCAAAGTATCGATAATAATCGTAAACTTCAATCACAGCACAGAAACCATAGACTGCGCTCAAAGTCTCCTTGGAAGCACATATCAAGATTTTAATATCATAATCGTAGATAACGCCTCATCAGAGAAGGACTACCAGAGACTCATACAACATCTATCCAATATCCCAAAAATCACTATTCTAAAATCAGAGGCCAACAATGGATTCGCCGCAGGATGCAATATCGGCATAAAATATGCGCTGTCTAACAACAAACCTCAATACCTCTGGATTTTAAACAATGATACATTAGTAGGGAAAGAGACCTTAGAAAGGCTGGTCTACTGTGCAGAGAAAAGCCCCTCTACTACAGGGATAATAGGGAATAAATTGTTATTCCCTGACAATAGAATACAGGCTATCGGTGGGATATACATACCGCATAAGGCAAAGGGCATACACCTTGGCGCTGGAGAGATGGATCAGGGCCAGTATGATAGGGATCCATCTTTTATTGAAAGGAAAATCAATTACATCGTAGGGGCATCTATGTTTGTGAAACGCGAGTT
>JALVWL010000009.1 GCA_027034965.1 Candidatus Omnitrophota bacterium | reverse complement strand
GATTATGTATTCATTTTAGATAACTCAAATCTCAAAAGTAAAATCCACAACTTAAAACTTAAAATCTTAAGAATGAAGAATGGAGCATGGAGAATGAAGGAAATTTTTTATTAAGAATGAAACATATCTCAGTAAATAAAAATCCTTCATGCTTCCTTCTTCCTCCTCCATTCTCAAAACTTGAGTTGTGGTTTTTAATTTTGCGTTTTTAGTTTTTAGTTAATATTATAAATAAGTATACCAAGCCTATAAAGGGTAGCAAAGACTTGCATCTGTTGTCAATACTCATTTTTCAATTATAGTCTAATAAGGGTGTTTATTAAACATATAGGGGTCCCTTTCCACAAAATAGGCAGATAGGCCAACGTAAGACAGGTCTCCAGGAGGAAGTCCATTGGAATAATCGTGCGCCGCATATGTCAAGGGAGGATTGGCATTAATAGAACCAGTAAATACAGTCTTATTATAATCATACGACCATCTTGTCCAATCCCTATACTGTTTTGATACAACATGAGGAAACATCCCTTCTATGCGCACAGAGGCAGGATTGGTGTATTCATCATCTCCTCCAAACCAAGACCAGTTCTCTATATACCTTATCCTATCCCCCCTATACTCTCCACTGACAATAGCCGCATTAATAACGACTTGCCTGTTATCCTCATCATCCTTGACTGCGACCATAGCTGGTACCAATCCATAATCGGTCTGCCACTCATATTCACCCGGTTCTATCTCGCCATCCCCATCAACATCTACTGGAACCTTTGTTGCAGTCAGAGGATTGCGAGAGAGTTTAAAATAATAGTTTATCTTGGACTCAAGATCCTCTACTCTCTCCTTTGAAGGATCGAATTGTTTATCCAGGTAGTTTTCAAGTAAGCCCTCATCAGGGGCACCATATTTTCTGTCCCGTTCACTTATCTTTGCAGTATAGAATTCCTTTACCGCATCCCTAATGGCCTCCAGTTTCTTGTTATACAATTCCTCTGAATCCTTATTTGGATCAGGCCAATAGCTGGCATTCCTGGAAAGCCCTAATTTGGACTTCACATAATCACTCAGGTATCTATTCCAACCCCTGTACGGCTTCATCGGCTCGCCATAGGCAGGCACATATTCAGGTGCCTTGAAATCCTTTGAGAGGACATAGATATCGCCATCAGTTACTATCGCTACCGGTTCATATTGTTGCTCTTCCTCTCCATACTGATAGTTCAGGTCTCCCTGAATCATTACAGACTGGGGCGTTGCCAGGGTAATTCCACCATCTCTAGGAATCCTCTCTCCATGAATAATCCTAACCGCCGTATCATACCAATTATCTTCTCTTGGTGGTTTTACATCTATCCATATCACACCATTTATATCGTCATCTATATTGGGTATACTATCCTTTAGTGCCTCAAAGTCAATTGTATATGCTGTAACCCTTCTTTCTCCCTTAACCGTATTTCCAGTAATAAAGCTATCCTCACTCAACCAATCAGGCAACTTATTTAGACCTTCACCATCATCGGTATAAACTATATGTCCTTTAATATATATGCGGAGATGTTGTTTTCCATCAGCACCTCTTTCATAGCCAATCCATATTCCCCCCTCTTTTGCCTGATATGGGATAGTAGTTCTCAATTCAACCGGTTCAAGAGTAACAGCACCCGTACTACCCTCTTTTATCACACCTGTTAGATCAACAATACCATTTCTGCCATGTTCAAAATCTACACCATCTGGCGTATATTTCCCTTCTATCCAATCCTTAAACCTCTGGGCATGGGGGCCAAAGCCAGTATTTAAGGCATTAAACCCATCATATTCAGGATACCCAAACTCCGGAAACTCGGCATCTCCTCTATAATATCCATTTTCAATATAGTTCCTCAGTTTCTCAGGGATATCGTTATAGTGTCTTTTACCAAACATATCCGCCCAGAGTTTGCGTTCCTTCGCTACATCATATGTTACTTCATGCGGAATATAGTCCACGATCACATTCTTCTTTAAATCAGGATCGTATTCGTATACAGGCTCGTTATAGATAACGTATTTCGTGCTTTCATCCACTGGTATTGTGGCGGTCTTGACACTACCGGTTTCATCTATATATTTCATCGTAATTGTATCATCCGTTGTATGCTTTCCATCAAACACCTCTGCTACTTCGGCATTCTCTGGATTAGAAACAAATTCCCAGATTATGTTGCCCTCATCATCTACCTTTACAGTGCCATCCTCGTTTCTGGCCTTTCTAAACAGCCGCACATATCTAACTGGCTTCTCTCCTTCTCCAGCCCCAACCTCATCGTGATCTTTATCTTTGTATATATCAAACTTGTAATTTATCGGATCACTCTTGTTATCTCCAAAGATCAGAATCGGTGTCCTGACAGTCACAGAACTATTACCGCCTAAGTCCAATTTATCGCCCATCACACTTTGGTCAAAGTGGAAATCAGCGTATCCCCAGGCCCGTTTTGCCCCCCGGCCAAGAAGGGATGAAGGCCACCATAGATTCCCATCCCCGCGCAAACTAGATTCACCAGGAAGATGGCTGTAATAATATCTGCCAGAACGATATCCTCGATAAAACTCATCATTCAGCATCGGGAAATAACCTAATCCGTCTAGTTGGGCATCGTTCCTGGAGAGCCAATTAGTCTGGGCATTATAAAGCCAATAATCCCCTTCATAAGGGGGATATTTATTATCAGTTACCACATATATCTTACCTGCTGAATTTGTACTTAACAGTGGGACATTAACAAAACGAGTACGGCCCCCAAATCTTATATCCCCATTGACATAGATAGCCCCTACTCCTTTCCCATCAAAGGTAAGATTCCCAAAAGTATGCCCTCTATTATAAAAATGGAAAAATTCAAGCAGACTACCATAGACCATACTGGCCCTGACAACCCTTACAATTCCCTTGACCTGGGCCAGAGAGACTGCCCAGATAGTATCGTCTTCATCCTTATAAACACGTACCCTAACCCTATCATCACCTAACGGAAGATAGTCTCCATTTTCATCTATCTTGGCCCCCTTTATCTTAGGAATATGTGGACCTGGCAAACGCACCAAAGATTTACCATCCACACCAATCTCGTGCGTAAACCAATCAGAACCCTGTTCTCTCATCTCTGCATAGGCCAGGGCAAGGCCCTCCTCAGCCAGATACAGTGCCTCTTCAGCAGACTCTACAGTATCTGTGAACTTCTTCTGAGATACATTCATCTGAAACAATATAGCCCCTGCAAAGACCGCCACAACCAGCAGGACCAAGGCAAAGGGGATTAACAATAGCCCATTTCTATTCTCAATTATCTTCACAATGCACCTCCTATATTATGCTTCAAGGCCCTCTTAATTTTACCTGAAACACCTTTTTAAAATCCACATCATTTGAACCAATCTCAAAGTGTATCACCCTGGGCAGATAATCCTTCTCATACTTTCCAGTCGTATCCAGACCCTTAACCAAGAAAGTAGCATTATGCACCAAAATCTCTCTGCCTAGCAAAACGCTCTTTTCAGGCTCACCACTCCATATCTCGCGCACCAAATTCCCGCTGATATCAAGGGTTATTCGTATCCACCTACCCAAGACATTTCCATCGCCCCAATAACTAGTACCATCTTCTACAGAAGCGATCTGGCCAGTCACTGGATCAGGTGTCAATAATTGATATCGAATATCCGTATCTCCAGTGATTTCAAGAGGATGATATATAGTATTCAACGGATCCTTTTTAGAAGTCCTAACCATATCAAAATATACCTTATCTGCTGCCTGCTCTACTTCATGTAAGACTATCATCTCTTCGGTAAGGGAATTCATAGTATGGCTAAAAAAGTAGACCATCCCAACTATACTGCCTGAGATAATCACTGCAATTGTCGCTGATAAGAGAAGTTCAACTAGTGTTAAACCTGTCCTCTCTCCAAGTCTAAATTTATACCTCATAATCTATCCTCTTAAAGTACAGGGGCCAGGACCGTCTCTATCTCCACAGGTGCCTTTAGTATCTTATTCCAGTTATTGTAGCCATACCAATCCTCCAGCCAGTATTCCCATACCTTACCCCTATTATAAGCCCTCCTATTCTCACTCCAATCCAACTGGCCATTGAAATTCGTATCCCCACCGTAGACGATATCTCCATCCCTCCAGTACACAATCACCTTAACTATAACCGCCCAATCCCTTTCAGCACCGCTAGTCATCTTTATCTTGCGCATATACACGCGTACCCAACCCTCTTCAAGCCCCATTGGATCGAAATACTCTTTTTTGTATGGATCCATATTATTACACAACGTCTCGACTCTATTTTGAGTACGCCCCCCTTTTGCCTCAACAATAGCATTTTCTCCTTTCAAGGGATTTCCTGCGCTATCATAACCCTTAAACCTATAGGCATAGCCATCAAAGCCACTTGTATATAACCACAGTACATGGTGGAACTGCATTCGCCTCAAACCCTCTATCTCCTGAACGGCTATCTGCCAGGCCCTCTCCCTCTGGTTAATATAGCGAGTAAGCCTCTGGCTGCTGATATACAACTGGAAACTACTGGCAATCGCCACCGCTAACAGGGCCATGCCTATCATTACCTCAATGAGGGAAAATGCGCGACAATTAATCTTATGAACTAATTTCCTATTCCTAATAAATTCATGTTTACAAGCCTCCATATACACCATCTCCTCCCGCTAACTAAAGTATAATCAATACCAGCATAAAAGCCAACAAGAGAAAGCCCACTATAATCGCAACTCATTCCAGAATATAATCCCGGATTATCCCGGATTATGCATTAGAATTCTTTAGCTTCCATCGCTTGGTTAATCAACCATCTCTTTTTTCATACAAATAAAACCCAAATCTAAAATCTCAAAAGTCAAATCTACAGCTTAAAACTTAAATCTTTTTATTTTCTCTCTTTTCCCCTTACCCCTTTATTATCGGCCAAGCCCTCAGTTCCTGCGCAACGCCTTACTCCCTGTAAATCCATCTCTCCTGTGTAAACTAAAATCAGTTTTTACTTTTGAGTTGTGGTTTATACTGCTCCCCGTTAAGAGATAGGCAGTAATTTGTTATAATAGCCTATCACAAAAGGAAGGAGGGAGCTATGAAA
>JALVWL010000008.1 GCA_027034965.1 Candidatus Omnitrophota bacterium | reverse complement strand
GGCATAGGCAGAAAACTCCCCCCCAAGCGTCATCGGCACAGCGGACTGCATCTCCGTCCTGCCAACCTTTACAATATCAGCAAACTCCTTTTCCTTTCTCTGAAATGCCCCTTGCAAGGAGGCTATCCTCTCGCTCAACCTCCGCAATTCAAATATTGAGGCAATCTTAAGGGCAGTAGGATAGGTATCATTCGTAGACTGATGCAGATTTACATCTTCTATCGGGTGTACCAGGGAATAATCTCCTTTTTTACCCCCCAATATCTCTATCGCCCTATTGGCAATAACCTCGTTGAGGTTCATATTTGTTGACGTGCCAGCCCCACCCTGAAAGGCATCTAATGGAAATTCTTCATCAAACCTACCAGATATTATCTCATCACAGGCAGAGATAATCGCCTCTGCTTTCCGCCGTTCTATGTATCCCAGCTCTAGATTAGCAAGGCAGGCGGCCTTTTTTACAATAGCCATTGAACGAATGAACACAGACGGCAGCCTATATCCAGAAATAGGGAAATTGTTCACCGCCCGATAGGTATGAATCCCCCAATAGGCATCTTCCGGGACATAACACTGCCCCAGAAAATCTTCTTCTATTCTATAGTTGCCTTCCTTCTCTGGTATCTCTTTCACCTTCCCCTCACCCCATCGATTACTCTGTATAGCCCAACAACTCATATATACGAGAAAAATCAACTGGAATACCGCCTAACAAGGGCAAGGCATATTCGTAAAACGCAGGACTGATAAAGTCTTTTGTATCATTCATAAATTCCTCAGGAAGAAGTCGCTCCTTCTCAGCTATCTCTGAAATAGGGACAGAAGAAAATCCATTTCTTTCTATAACCACCTCTACACCCGAAACTCCTTTCTTAAACAAATCAACGGCGTATCTGCCGGCCTCATAGGCAGTATTTAGGTCCAGGTCAGAGGTGTGTGCTATGGACATCCTCTGCATAGTACCGGGCTTATCGTAGCGGGCCCTGACACCCAATCTATCTTCCAGTATAGAACACAATCTCTGCGCCGGACTCTCTACATAACCATGCCCAAACCCATCGGCCACAATACCGCCTCTCTTCTCGCCTATCCTTCTGCCTGAAAGGTCCCTTATCGTCTCAGAAACAACAATAACCGCAAACCCATAACTCCTGTATATCCTTTCCACCTTCGTAACAAACTCATCGATATCCAGAAGCTGTTCCGGAAAACACATAATGTGAGGCGGTTGCGCAGGATATCTCTTCAACAGACCAGAGGCAGCAACTATCCAACCTGCATTTCGGCCCATCACCTCTATTATCTTTATCGGATCAGAGTCCTTCATAGCCAGGGTATCCAGTCCTGCCTCCTGACAGGCCACTGCAACAAAACGCGCTGTGCTGGGATATCCAGGACAAAAGTGCATAAAAGGCAGATCATTGTCTATGGTCTTCGGTATCCCTATAACCTGCAGATCCATTCCTAATCGAGACGCATATTCAGCAAGCAACCCGGCATTATAGGCCGTATCATTACCGCCTATCATAAAGACAACCCCTATATCGTACTTTTTGATAGAGGCCTCAAAACAGCGCCCCAACAGCTCTTCATCGAGACGCAATCTCGAGGACCCAAGGAATCCAGAAGGCATTGTCTTTATGAATTCCCTATCACAGGCTTGCAATTCTGTAAGTGCATAAAGGTCTCCAGAAGAAAGCCCCCTAATACCGTACCTGGCACCGTATACAGAACCAATACCATCCATCGCATCTAACACCCCTATCAAAGAGGCATTTATCACCTGCGTCATTCCACCTGACTGTAGGACCACGGCATTTCTCTTCATAATATCGACTCCTGTTTCATACTAAAAAAACCATCTTTTGAGACAATTATATGGTCTAGGACATCTATACCAAGCAGTCTGCCTGCCTCAACGAGCCTCTTTGTCAGGTCAATATCCTCTTGAGAGGGGATCAGCGACCCAGAGGGATGATTATGTGCCAAGATGACTGCTGCACAGGATAACCTAACCGCTGGTTCAAAGACCTCTCTTGGATGCACAAGTGATTCTGTAAGAGAACCAACTGAGATCAGCTCCTTTTTTACCTGCCTATACTGGGCATCTAGATAAAATACCACGAATTGTTCCTTCTTCGAGACAGCGATATCTGAACAACTATGCCAGACTATCTCCGGAGACAAGAGTCTAATATTCTGGGCCTCTTGCATTCTTTTGCCCAACTCTATCGCCGCCATTATCCTGCTGGCCTTAGCAAGCCCTAATCCCTTTATCCCCATCAGGGTCTTAATCGAGGGCTCCCTCTCCCTTTTAAGCAGTCTTTCTACATCCCTTGCAAGGGAGAGTACATCTTTACCCGAGGTTCCGGTATCAATCAAAATCGCCAGCAGTTCCCTCAAGGACAATCTGGAAGGACCATACCTAAATAGCTTCTCTCTAGGGCGATCCAGGGCCGCTAGTCTCTTTAATTTCATATCAGATACCTCTTAAACTTATCCCGAGATTCCTGCCCTATCAGAAATACATCCCCATCCTCAAAGACAACCTCCACCTCCTTTTCAGAAGGTTTGGCATAACTAGCCAGTATCCTGGCCGCAAGGCCACGCACATAGGTATCTGTGGCCTTCTCACCGAACAGGAGCCCGACAGGACCGGGAACAGAGATGCTCCTGAAGATGCTTCCCCGTAAACCATAACCCTCTATCACATCGTTCTCAAAGCGATTCCTCCCTATAATCAGGGCAGTATTCCTTTCTATAATAAAGTGCCTCCCTGTCTTTATCAATTCAAAGATAACATATCGATGATTCTCAAAGCGCTTTACATATTCCCTGATGCGCTTGGATATCCTTGGGTCAGTGAGCAGGCAGCCTCCTGCTGGTTGGAGACTGCTGTTCACCTCTATTCCATAGTAAGCCGCTAACTCCAGCTGACGCCTTCTACTACGTCCTTTTATATCTAATAATCTTTCTCTATCCACCCAACCCTGCTTTTCGGGAAGAGTAGGAGAAAGCAATCGAGCACTCAATGGTCTGAGGATCAACTCAGGTGCACCTGAAAGCTGGGCAACCCGTTCCAGACCGAATCCAGTCTGAGAAAATGGCCTCTCTCCGAGGACCTCTCCGCTGAAGACAAACCTCGCCCCAAACTCACTGAGCATACCCAGGGCAGTCCTGAACATAAAACCATGGCAGTCGATGCAGGGATTAAAGTTCTTGCCATAACCATATACAGGATCCTTCAACACATCGATATAGTTATCCATAACAGAGCGTATAATCAGAGGGATATCATAGCGCCTGGCAATCTCTTTTATTCCCTGTTTGAAATAGAACGGAGTCGAAAAGTGCACGGCAATACATTCAACGCCCTGTTCCTGCAAGACTTTAAATGCCAATATACTGTCCAAACCACCTGAAAACAAACCGAGGGCCTTTATCTTTTCTCCCATCACCTACTCCATTCCGAGGAACTTGTGAACCTGAGGAATAATCCTTACCTCAATGCCCAGCATCGAGATCAACCTCCTCTGCCAATCAAAGAGAGTGGCGATAAACCCCCTATCCGATTCACTTCCGTGGACAGGCTGAAGGACAAGGCATAATATATCACGATCCACACCGAACAAAAATTCTTCGATTGATTCCCGGTCATTCTCGTGAATACCAGGAGTAAGGGTCAGCTTTAATATAAGCTGAATCTCGCCAGATAAAATCTCAATAAACCTGCGATGTCTGTCCCACAAAGGTTCTATACCCGCTGCATAAGGGGCCTTTACATCCATAGAGACATAGTCCACGTAATCTCTAATCACCTGCATCTCCTGTGGTAGATAACCAGCGGTCTCTAGAAAAACCTTAATCCCAAGCGAGGCCTTTAGATTCGGAAGGAACTGATATAAAAAACCCACCTGTTCCAGGGGCTCACCACCGGTCAAGACAACCGAATGAAGGGGTAGGTGTTCATAGATGAAGTCGTATATGTGCTTATAGTCACATACTATCCGTTCCGCAAAATCAGTATCGCAGTACCTGCAGGAAAGGCCGCAACCAGCAAACCGCAGAAACACCTGCCTGACACCCACCAGCGGGCCCTCACCCTGAATGGAAACAAACATACTATTAAGAGAGGCCTTTATCAGAGAGCAACGGGTCATTAGCTCCTGCCTCCTTGAATCCCCTGGCCCTTAGCCTGCAGCTATCACAGGTTCCACAGGGCAAATCTTCTCCCCTGTAACAAGACCAGGTCAACTCATAAGGGACCCCCAGGGATAGACCTATCTTGATAATCTCGGCCTTCGTCATGTGGATAAATGGCGCCAGTACCTCAACCCCCTTGCCCTCTACACCCTTCTTGGTACCAACCCGAATCACCTTATTAAAGGCATCCACAAACTCGGGCCGGCAATCAGGATAGCCAGAATAATCAATGGCATTCACACCTATAAATATCTTATCCACACCATAGGCCTCGGCAAAACTCAAGGCCAGGGAAAGAAAGACGATATTCCTAGCAGGGACATAGGTAGGCGGTATCTTTTTTGAGAGCCTGCTTGGTATAGAGACACTCTTATCCAGCAGGGCGCTACCCGTCTCAGGAAAGGGAAGGCGTAATTTTTTGACATCCACCCCAGCGGCCTTGGCAATGGAAAGGGCAGAGCGTATCTCCCTATCGTGTCTCTGCCCATAGAGAAAGACAATCCCTAGCGGCCTGTATTGACGCTTCACATAATAGAGCAGGGTTGAGGAATCAAGGCCCCCTGAAAGCAACACAATCGCCGAATAACCTTTGCCCATCCTTGCCATCTTATTCCTCATCATCCCTGTACATAGCCGCGGAACGCTCATTCTCCCAGACCGTCACCAGGTCAACATCGACACTGAGGATTTGTTCTTTGCGGAGACGGTCCCTTAAAGAAATAAATATGTAGCGGGCAATATGTTCTGAGGTAGGATTTACCTCTTGAAAGGCCGGCAGTTCATTGAGGTAGCGGTGGTCCAGGGAATTGGAGACATCCATCAACATCTGACGGGCTTTACGGAAGTCAAATAACATACCCGTATCGTCCAGGTGTCTGCCCCTAAATACCACCTCGACAATCCAATTATGACCGTGCAGATTCTCACAGGAACCCTGATAATTCCTCAAGTTGTGGGCACTGGAAAAATACCCCTTAACCTTGATATAAAACATAAGCATCCTCCTTTTTCACCTTTATATTAGGTCTGCCCAGAAACATACC
>JALVWL010000007.1 GCA_027034965.1 Candidatus Omnitrophota bacterium | reverse complement strand
ACAATTGTTGATGATACTCCCCATCATGTGCATAATCCCAGCCAATCCTAAAACCTGGAGTTTTCCCATCTCTTTCCACTTCTATTTTTTTGCTATAAGTTAAACCTCCGTGGCAAGAAATATCCATTTCATCATATCCAACCCAATATTCCTTTCGCCCTATTTTCTTTTTGTGAATAAATTTTGTAAAAGGATGATTTTCTGGCAATTTTACATATCCACATAAATGCCCCATAGGCATTTGTAAAACCACATACTCAAGCCCTTTATGTATCCCTCGGGCTGCTATTTTTGCACTACTACTCATCGTGCCTCCTTTCGCCTTATTGTATATCCTCTCCACTTTGTTGTAGAACTTAATCAAGTCATTAACTTCCCATCGTTTAATTATTATTGCCATATCGTTTACATCTCCTCGCCAATGTAAACATATCACCCTGTTTTGTTTATATCCTTTACCCTGCAATAGTGCCCGCATTTCAGGCACCGAAACGCTGGCTCCATCTCAACCGTATAATCGCAACATTCACTACGCAATGCACGGATATATTCCTTCTCCCTGGCATCCTTGCCCACCGCAAGGATTGCCATTAAGATTACGCCAACATTGGCGCCTACGATTAGACCGAATATAAATGCCCCCATTACTGCACCTCCTTTTTCTTAAACTGCCTTATAACATCTAAAGCCTGCTGGTATATTTCCTCAACCCTCCAGGCTTTGCCATCAAGGAAAGGATGAGGATATGCGGGATAATACCCAAAATCTTCTGAGTGGGCATAATCCCAGCCATACCAATAATAGTCTCTTAAATCGTCATCCTTAAATCTTTTTGCCACAAAATAACCATCTTCGCCAAAAGTCAAGCCGCCGTAGCAGTCTATCTCTATCTCATTGCAGGGTTTCCTTGCAAGCGGATGTGTTAATGGAATGCCCACATAAGCGCAAGGATGCGTCCCATAAGTAACAACCAACAGCATATAATCCCCTGGGTTTTCCTTAACCAGGATTTCGAACCCTTTCAATAGGTTCTCGTGTGGTTTGTATATCCTTCTGTCTATCATTGTTGCCCCTTGCTTTTTAATTGTTCTTTAACTGACTTGAATCTACGGCGGTCAAGAGCTCTCCGGAGATCTATCCAATCAAGCTCCCGCATTATAAATTGTCTGCGTTCGCCATTTATAAACTCAGCCCGCACAGCTACTTGCCTGCCTACCTTCTCAAAAGTTAACCAACAAACCGTATCCAGATTTATTATATATTCCCTCATCTGCCCACCTCCTCTTTAATGGGGGGCGTAGGGGAGCCCTCAGGTGGCGGAGAGCTCCCCTTTTTGGGGGTAGAGGGGACCATCTCTTTGAAACATTTACTGCAATACCACCTATCTTTATCCAGTTTTATCAGGACCATAAGGCTAGTGTGTCTGCCGCAATAAAAGCATTTAGTGCTCATCTCCCCCTCCTTTTTGGTCTGTCAAATACTATATACCCCACAGAGATTATCGAATATTCCCCTTCTCCCTTCTCTGGCTTGCGCTTCCTTGCCCATACATCAAAGACCCGATTATCATTAAAAAAGTGCCTTAACCCGTCAAATACTGCCTTTAGATAGTTGTCTATATCCCCCTTAAAGGCGGTTTTAGATACAAATAACGCCTCTATTGAAACATATTCACTGTTCTTTATCTTCCTTAAACCAGCCTGCTTGGCGGACAGATGCACCAGTTTCTCGAACTGTTTTGACCTGCGTGGGGTGTAAATTGTTCCTGTCTTGCTGTTTACCCTTGCCCTCTGCAAAGGCACAGGCTTGCCCTCAATCTTAAACTCTACTCGCATATCCTACCCCCGCAACTGTAAATAAACTATCGGCATCTATAATCCTTGCCCTTTTATTTCTATACACCAGCCCATCTAAAAAGATTTCTTTGCCTGCCTGGACCTGGCTTATAATTCCCTGCCACCTACTGAAATTGCGGTAATTTGTGCCTATGTAGGTTCTACAAGACCGATTATCGCTTAAATCCCGCATAAAAACCCAGTAAAACTTGCCATTGCCACGCTTGGATACATCTTCTTTGACTTTGATGACCTTAAACATCCTCGCCCCCCTTTTTTATCTTTGCCACTTCTTCTGGTAATACCGCAGTATGAACAATAGGTATACCCTCACGGCGGCAGTATTTAACAATCTCCTCCTTCCTCTGTCGCAATGCCTCCTTCCTGTCAAATATAAACTTATAAGCTCGTTGCTCATCTTCTGTTAGTTCTATCCAGTTAAAATACTGTAAAGCCCACTCGCAAAACATAACATCGCTATCTATCTGCCGTATAGCCTCATCTATCTTGGCAATCTTTGCCCGCACCTCTTTATATTTATCGCTATTCCAAAGCATACTTCTATCTCTGGGTAATAGCCCTGCTGCAGCCTCCTTAAAATGGTCCAGTGATTGGCGTTCCGTCTCCGAAAGTTCCCGTAATAAGGGGATTGTGGAGGCATATATCAGATTGGCTATTTTTTTCAGCGTCTTGCCCGTCTTTTCTATCTTCCCCCCTTTGGCTTGCGATATCAAGCCGTTCGCTAATTGCTTCAATTTCGCTTCGTCTACCATAAGCACTACCCCCTTTCGCCATCCTCATTCTATCATACCTGTCCTGCGCTTTAGAGAACCAGTTATATAAAAACCGTTTGAAGTTCTTCTTGCGCTTCTGCTGGTTCGATAGCAGCCAGACCTTTGCCCGTGTAAGCTCCCCTTTCGTGGTTACGTTAGGGAAGGCTAATATAAAATCATCCCACCAATCTTGTTGTTGAACGCTCTTAAAGAAGGCTTCTACCTCTTCTTCGTAAGATTGGGGTTTATCTGTTTTTTTGGGTTTTTTATCGTTCGGTGCATTATATATATTATTATCTATAGAAATCTTTGTAGTATTCTCTGTATTTGTCTCCTTGTCTTTGCCATCCACATCCTCTTGTGTTACAAGAGGAGGGGGGTATTGTTGTTCTGGAATAGGTTGTTGTTCATCACAGGAATAGGCATCTATATCATAATCTTTTTCTTCAGGCTCCAGTTTCGCATCTTCAGGGTATGTGATAGATTTTATCGCTTCTATATTGGGTTCTAAAAACATTAGGTTAGTTAATGTTAATCCAGTTTTGGTGGTGATTGTCTTAAACTCCCTATTGATAAGCCCTAAATTGACAAGATTATCTATAGATTGCTTTACTGTGCTGGCTGGGCAATTTAGCATTTCCCCATAGCTCTTGTAGCTTTTTTGTAGTTTTTCCCCTTTGAATTTCTGTTTATACCCTATCAATTCGCCAGTTTCCTCGTTCCTAACCTCTGACGGCAAATACCAGTAAAGAATATCAGCCAATATAGCGATGGCTATGTGGTCGGTTTGCTGACTGGTTGCCCATCTGTTGTTTTTTCTGTCCCAAACTCTCTTTTTGATTTGTTTATACCAGATAATTGGGATGATATTCCCTGTTAACACAAAGTTTAGCCTCTCTTCGCACGCTTTATTCATCCTGCCCTCCTTTAGTTATAAAGATGATGTGTTTCATGGCAACTATCGCATAAAACTATTAATTCTGATAAGTTTTCTATTTCCCACCCATAAGCCCTTTTATAATCCCGATGATGTGTTACTAAATACCCATCTGAATTGCATAGCTGACATCTAAATCCAGCCTGCCTTTTCTTGTGATAAGAAATTGCCTTCCAATATGGCGTTTCTAAAAAGTCATCATAATCCATAGAACGGATGTATTTAGCTATTTTATCTTTATCGGTCTGGTCGTATACTTGGCTCAATCTATAAAAGGCTTTTTCCAAAGGTATTGTCCAATTGCTATCTGGATTAAGGTATGTCTCTGTAAAGAATTGTGTAGCCTCTTCTTGTTGCTTTTTTAGCTGTTGCCTGAATTTCTTTGCCTCTTCCCTTCTTTTCTTTTCTGCTTCATCCTCTTGCCTTCTTTTACATATAGGGCAGACATAATCCCAGCCACTACTTAATGCGGCGCAAAATTTTGTTTTTGATAAGGTTATATTCTCTTCTCTGCCGCACATTGAACAATGCGCACCTGTTATTATAAAAGGGAAATCTTTGCCTAAAGAACGAATAAGGTTTGCAACAACAGCCGTTGTGCCATATTCTTTTATTAAGTCGCTCAGCCAAAAAACATCATCTTCCGTTAGGACATAATCAGGGGTTATGATTGGTCTAACTTTGGTTAATCGCAGATAATCTTCAATTTCTTTTTTAAGCTCTTTTGGCAATCCTGCGGTCACTTGCCACCTCCCAAAATAAAAAACCGCCCCAGCACGGAAGAAGGCAGTAAAGGGACTTTAGAGGGGGGTCTCTTTACTTGGATTTCTGGGGCGGTTAATATCTCTTTCATTCCTGCCTTCCTCCGTTTAGATTTATCTTACCAAAACAACACTCCTTTGTCAAGACTTTTTTGCCTTATAAACACCCCAAACGGTGCTTTTCTTTACCTTTTTCAGCGCTTCTTTTACTAAAACATCGTTTTTAAGTGCCTTCCTGCTGTTCACAGACAGCACATCAAAGCTATTATTTGCTATGGCATATTCAACGGCTTTGTCTATATCCCAATCGTAAGACTTCCTTTCCCGATAGCCAATCTCATAACCATCCACCACAATATTCTTATCTGCGCTGTATTGTTGCAACAGCGCCTTAACGGTCTCTGTCTTGGCTTGGAGTCGGAAATACTCCTCAAGCAAGGCCTCAACCGTCAAATCCTCAGGCAACCCCGCCATCTCATCCTTAACAGCCTCGCAAAGGCCTCTGTAAGGGCACACAATGCAATGTTCCCCTACAGAAGGGGTGTCGTAGCCCCCTGCTTCAATTCGTTCAATACAGGCCGAAATAAAGGCCAAAAACGATAAAATCTCCTCACCATCCAGTTCAAAGCTAATCTCGTAGATATGGCGAGGGAATTCAAACAGGGCAACGATATGGTCAAAATCCTCTGGCAGGCCTAATTTCTGATAATTGGCAGAGACCAGCAAGGCATAGAATAAGGCCTGCTCTTTGTCATAATTGATGGCGTTGCCTGTTTTGTAATCTGCTATGACTATCGTTTTCTTTTCTGGCAGGAAATATAGCTTATCAATCACGCCTCTAATGTCAGCTGTGTCAAAATCAGCGGGTTTTAGCTGGTGAGGCGTTACGATATCCGCCCCTAACTTAAGCTCAATCCCGATAATATCCCGCAATAGATGCTCACCTATCCCAGAG
>JALVWL010000006.1 GCA_027034965.1 Candidatus Omnitrophota bacterium | reverse complement strand
ATTGCTAGTAAGGTAAATAACCTGCCATCCTGACTGAACCAGGGACAACAAGCTCTGGACCTGCTTGCGCAGTCTCAGTGCATCAGAGAATATAAAGACATCATCGAGCACGAGAAAGGCAGGCTCCTCATACAGCTGCTCGATGAGCGCAGCCTTAAAGGCAAACAAAACCTGCTGTCTGGCACCAGAACTCATACAGGAGAGCCTATACTCTCCCTCATCGGTTACAAACCAGATATCGTCCTTCCCTACCCTGACATTGACTGAGTTGTACCTGCCTATCGTAAACAGGGTCAGATAATCGAGGAATCTGCTGGACATCACCAGTTCACTGACCCTCTCAAACTGTTCCTGCCTTGACCTGGAAAGCACCCTTGCCCAGGCAGCTCCGCTGAATATCCGCGCACTAATCTGTCTGAGTTCCTCTTCCAGCTCTGCCTGACGATTCTTTAACTCAACGAATATCCGTTTTATGTTATCTGTATACTCACAACCTACTGCCGAGATTATGGCGGTCTTGAGGGTATTAATCCTGCTCTCTTCACTAAGCAATCTCTCCTTAATCTCGGCCATCTTTTCCATAACCTCATGTTCACGGGCCTGGTCATAGACTTCATCATCAATATCTAACTCAAAGGCCATCTCGGCCTCAGAGACCCCAAGGCGATTTAACTCATCCTGGTATCTGCGCATCTGGGACTCGATCTCCTTGCGCCTGCGGTTATACTCCTCTACAAAAGAGGCAGGCTTCTGACCTGCGGTCAGGGCAGTTATATGTCTGACCTCCTGGGCAAGGTCTAACTCCATTGAGCGAATATCGTCTTCTATAACCTTGCGCTCGGTGATGCGCCTGGACAGATAATCTCTATATTCTTTTAATTCCTCCAAGGAATCAAACCTCTTATCAAAGAGATCAAAGGCCTTCTCAAATATCTTCGCCCTCTGATTGTGATAATATCTTAAGTCCCTATCGTAGGCCAAAAGCCCTGCCGAGGCAAGGATCAAGATTCCACCTATCAGCTTTGCAATTATAGCGGATAAGAACATTGCCCCTATCCCAAAAAACATAACGATGTACAGGACAAGGCTTGGCAAACGCCTTTTTGCAGGCATATTCTCCAGTGCCTTGATAAGCCCTTCTATGGCAACCAGTTTCTCTTCTGATATATCTGGCATCTCTCTCCTGCGCCTCTCCAGCATAGCCTCCAGCTTGCCTATCCTGGCCATAGCCTGCTCTACCTCTACAACCTTATCGCTGTCCAGAGAGGCCATCTCAATCTCCAGTTCCTTTAATCTGGAAAACAGTCTCCCTGCCAGTGCCCTCTTATGATGCAAAAGGCGATGCAGTTCCTCCTCTATACGGGATAGTTCTTCCCTATCTCTCAAAATAGGGACCTCTGAGAAAGAATAAAACTCCTTCTCCAGCCTACGCAGGGTCTTGAGCTCCCTCTCTATTTCCAGTGCCCGTTTGTATAGACCAACCCTCCTGCCGTTTATCTGTCCTCCCTTTATCTCCAGGACACCTGTCCCCTCGAGGGGATTCCAGTTCAGGACATCTGAAGGGAAAAGCAGGCCCGTGAGAAGATGGGATACCATCTCTGGATCGTCGGCCTCGGTAGGCCAGGAAAAGAGCAGCCTTGCCATAAGCCCAGAGTCCTGCGCACCTGCTCTTCTTTTCCTGCGTCGGGCAGGAAAACCAAGATTAATTCTCTTGCCCTTATTCTCCAACATCAAGACCGCACTGCCCACAAAGTCTTCATCGGCCCTTATCCCAGGATAAACAACGGATGGCGAACCGGATACCGTTGAAATCATTGCCTCCATCAATGTAGTCTTGCCTGCCTCATTGTCAGCATAAAAGAGATTTATGCCACTATCAAAATCAAACGATCGGCTGGTCCTATAAGGGCCCCAATTGGTTATGGATATATTTAATAACCTCATCTCCTCCTTAACACCCTCTCGGAAAATAGCTCCAAACCAGTACGCAGGACCTTATCTTTTATATCCAGGCAATCCAACCCGCACAGACCTGCCCCTTCACTGCAGAGCAGATCTACCTCCTGTCTGAACATATCCACAAGCCCGGCATAGCGTTCTGGGAGGGCAACTGGAACAACATCTAGATCCAGAGATGCGACTGGCTTATCTCGAAAAAAATTATCAATTATCAAAGAGGTATCTAGTTGACCCAAATAGAGATTCAACCTTAAACTAAGATGTAATGCCGACACCCAATCAGGACGCGCAGCCAGAGTTGCCTCAAGATCTGCCCACATACGGGATAGCGCACCTTCGAGTTCATCGTTGTCATAGATGGCCAGCTCCTGACTCCAATAGATAGGCCCCTTCCCTATGACCCGCCACTCTACAGAAAAGTCCTGGCTGTCTACTATGGCATATCTCCTCAGACCGGTTTCGTTGCTGGAGACAGGATATGCAGAGCCACAATAGAGCAGTCCCAGGTCATCGTATGAAGGGGCTGAATGGATGTGTCCCAGTATTACCCTGGAAGGCCTGAATATAGATAGATCCAAGGGGGTAATGGGAAAATAGCCAGCATCATCGTAATAGATCCCGCCGTAGAGGAAATCGCCATGGGATATGAGTAGCCAATCCCTTTTCGAAATAGCAAATTCCTTATCAACTGAAAATAGGGCCTGTCCCATAGAGATACCCTCCTGATAAGGCAGGAGGAGGGTGTTATCTGTTCCAGGGAGGAAAATAGGTCTATCTATGGAAATGAAATTCTCCAGACCTACATACCTATCCGAAAATACATCCCCTATCATATCGTGGTTGCCCAACAGCACATAGATATCAAGGCCCTCAAATCCTCCACAAACCTGCCTTATCTCCTCATATGGGAAAGGGGCACCTTCACAGAAATCCCCTGCTACAACAACCGTCTCTATCCCCTTAGAGACTGCATCCGAGAGGACCCAGGCAAAGACCTCAAGCCTTTCAGGGGCATCCTTTGAGAGATGTGTATCGGCAAGTACGGCAAATCTCATATCACAAACATAAACCCGGATTATGCATTTTAGATAACTCAAAACTTAAGAATGAAGGATGGAGCATGGAGAATGGAGGATAAAACCACCATTTCGCATTGTTTCTTTAAACCAAAAAATCCACTGCCTCCATTCTCCCTTCTCCGTTCTCCCTTCTTAACAATCAAGCATGAAGAATGGAGCATGGAGAATGAAGGAAATTTTTTATTAATAAAGAAAAATACCCTAGTAAATAAAAATCCTTCATGCTTCCTTCTCCCTCCTCCATCCTCAAAATTTGAGTTGTGGTTTTTAGTTTTGCGTTTTTAGTTTTTAGTTATTTTCATTGTGGTTTTTAGTTTAACCACAATAGTTATATCAGATAATCCACTACTGAATCCAGGGATAGACTGGTTTGCTGACCTGTATGCATATCCTTTAATGAGACCTGCCTTGAGCTGGCCTCCTCAGCTCCAATTATAAGCACGTAATCAGCCCCGAGCTTATTTGCCCAGCGCATTTGAGACTTAATAGAACGGCCAGAGAAATCCATAAGCACGGGAATGGAATTTGCCCGCAAATCAGTCATAACCTCAAAGGCATAGTCTATATACCCAGCATCGTATACAATAGCCACTAGGCGGCCCCCTTTAATCGCAGGCGAAATCGACTCCTCCTGCATTGCGATAATAAGTCGCTCCATCCCAATGGCAAAACCAATTCCTGGGATGTCTAGTTTGCCTCCACTTATCTCTCTCACAAGACCGTCATACCTTCCACCAGCAGCCATTGCATCCTGCCCCTTGCCAAGACCTGGATGGACCACCTCGAAGACCGTCTTTTCATAATAATCAAGCCCCCTGACCAAAAAGGGGTCTCTCTCAAACCTCACTCCCATCTCTTCAAGCAGGGAAAGGAGTTTATCGAATTCCTGACGGCAATCCGAACAGAGATAATTGTCCATTATGGCCAGGGAAGAGACGATCTGACGACAGGAAGGGTTCTTACAATCAAGCACCCTAAAGATATTCCTATCAAAGCGTCTCTGGCAATCAGGGCACAATTCATCTCTTCTGGGAGAAAGCCCCTGGCGAAGCCCCTCGGAAAGGGTCAATTTATCCGCACTACATCCCAGGGAATTTATCTTTACGCGCTGATTTCTTAAACCAAGGGATGATAAAAACGACCAGAGGATAAAGACTGTCTCTGCGTCGCTGTGCGCTCCAGCAGAAGAGAATATCTCAACTCCTATATGGTGGAACTGTCTCAAGCGTCCCTTTTGAGGTCGTTCGCCTCTGAACATAGGCCCTATATAAAAGTACCTCTGAAATGGGTCTGTCTTATCCAAGCGGTGTTCACAATAGGCCCGCACAACCCCTGCAGTGCCTTCTGGTCTTAATACGAATTTATCCTCACCCCTGGTTATGGTAAACATCTGCTTTTCGACTATATCCGTAGAATCTCCCAGAGAACGCAAAAACAGGGAGATATCTTCGATTACAGGGGTGCGTATCTCTTTTATAGCATAGATACGGAAGAAGGCGCGCGCCTTCTCCTCTATGTAATTCCAGATATAAACAGAATCAGGCAGGATGTCGTGGGTACCACGCAGTGCCCTATAGGACATAAGAGACCCTGATTACTTTATCTTCTGCTTCATCTCAAGGCCAGGCTTAAACACAACCACTCGCCTAGGCGGAACAGGGACTGCTTCGCCGGTACGAGGATTCCTTCCAACCCTTGGTTTTCTTTCCTTGACCTTAAAGACACCAAAATTTCTCAGCTCTATCTTATCACCCATAACAAGGGCCTCTGTCATCAAATCAAAGGTCTTCTGAACAACCAGGCGAACATCTGCCTGCTTTAATCCAGTCTCGTCAGCAATCTTCAAGATAATATCCTTCTTCGTCATAATCCTGCCTCCCCAAAATTGTACCCAGCTATATCCAAACTCCAGGCCCAAATAATCTCTAAAGGGATTATAACACATATCCCTGAGGCTTGGAACAGTTTTTCAAACTAGCCAATAAACCAAGCCAAGAAAACAGTGACAGTTTTATAGACTATGCTAACCCTTCAATTGTCTCAATGCATCCTCTGCCGCCATCACTATGGCATTGTTTGCCGGTAAAAAGCTCTGGTATGGTTGGGCAGAATAACTCAACCTGGCTATCCTCTCCAGAGATAGTTTGTTCTGCAGTGCCATACTCAAAAGGTCTACCCTCTCTGTAACGCACATTGTAGAGACTATCTGCCCACCTAACAGGC
>JALVWL010000005.1:2415-5277 GCA_027034965.1 Candidatus Omnitrophota bacterium | reverse complement strand
CAAAGAACTCTCCGGGATAAAATCAGATATCAACATAGCAGTCATTGATAAATCCCGCCTGAAGATAGCCCAGATAGACTGGCCCAGGGTATTCATTGAAAGAGAAAAACTGCATATTATCTTTCCTGTTGATTGGATTGATAGATACCAGGACAGAGAGCTTTTGTGGATTATCCTCCATGAAATCGGCCATAGCAAGGCAAGAGAATCCATAGATAGATACCGATACCTTGCCCACGAAGAGATAATGGCAGATTTGAAGGCAATATACTGGTTATACACCCAAGATGATAAAAATCTGGCCCGCCTTGTATACCAGGACATAGGAGAAGAGATATTCAAGAAGGGATATCGCCTCTATAGCCTCCTACCTTGGTTTTACAGGATAGGCAGACCTAAACAGATGCAACTAGAAGACAGTCGCCTTGAGATGATGAAGCTGGCAGTAGAGTTTATCGGCATAAAGGGAGGGATAGATAAGATAGGAGACATTGATGCATTCCTTGAGGGATTCGACAGGTTTTTATCAGATAGGGAGAAGGCAATGGAGATAGCAGGCCATATCCTGTTTCATCCCTCAAGCCTTAGTCAATCTGATATTGAGTTCATAGCAGATGATGACAAATGGAAGGTCCTGGAATACAGTCTTGAGAGGGAGTTAAACCAGATAGGAGCAGAGCAGAGGGGTGTATGGGAGCTGGTGATGGCGATAAGGCGGATAGTAAAGGGATTTACTAAAAAAGAAATAAAAGACGGCAGCTACAGGGAGATGTGCAGAGAGATATTTGATGAGGTAAGGGAAGAGATAGCTGGATGGACAACTCTTGAGGATGGATTAAGAGATGTCTTTGGTGATGAACTAATAGATGAGGTTAACAGATCGGCTGGCAATATAATGAAAGGCTACATAGATAGATTCGATAAGGCGAATCCGATAGAGAAACTAATGCTGGCCAGTGAGGTGATAGCCAGGCTTAACCTGAGCAGCCTTGATGGAGGCAAGAGGATACATAATGGGCTTGCCGGCTATTACCTATCCGGGGAGGCCTCTCTGGAGGATGGCGATATGGTTGTAGTGGCTGATGAAGATGCCACACCTCTGTCCAACTCCCCTGGCGGATTAAGGTTTGTGGTGGGTTGGTGATGGGGATTACTCCTGTTTAAGGGGTCTGAGCATAAGTTCCTTTACTGCAAGGGTTGGAGATTTGGATTCAAATATCACACTATACACCTGCCTGGTGATGGGCATATCTATTCCAAGCTCATCTGCTATCTCACTTACAGCAGAGACAGTATAGGCGCCTTCTATGGCCTTTTTGCTTTCCTGTAACAACCTCTTGGGATCTCTACCCTTGGCTATATCCTCGCCAAAAGAACGATTCCTGCTCAATGGACTGAATGCGGTTGTCATAAGGTCTCCCAGACCAGAGATACCATAAGCCGTGGCCTCCCTGCCACCTCTGGCAACGATAAACCTGGCCATCTCCTTTATGCCCCTGGTCAGCAAGGCAGCCTTTGTGTTAGTTCCAAAACCCAGTCCATCACAGATACCAGCCGCAATGGCGATGACATTCTTTAAGCTCCCGCCAAGTTCAACCCCAATAACATCGTCAGAATGGTATATCCTCAGATAATCACTGTAAAATACCTCTTGCAAGAATAACGCAAAATCACTATCTTGACTGGCACAAACAAGGGCAGTGGGCTGCTGAAGGGCCACTTCTTTGGCTATAGCCGGCCCTGATAAAACCGCCAGTGTGATATTGGGGAATATCTCAGTGCACAACTCTGACATCGTCTTTTTCTCTTCCAGATCCATTCCCTTGACCGCTATACACATACGAGATATACTCAGTCCCTTTTGATGAATATTCAAAAGCACACCCTTGACAAAACGCGAAGGGATAGCCAAAACAATGAACTCTACCCCATCAATGGCCCTAGAGATATCAGATACGGGCCTTATCTTATCCGGCAGATCAATACCAGGAAGATATGCCCTGTTTTCCCGATAAGAAATTATTTGCTCTATATTCTCCTTAAAGGCCCCCCAGAGACATACATCAAACCCTTTCCTGGCCAGGACAAGCGCCAGTGTAGTGCCCCACGCGCCATCACCAAGCACACATATCATCTTTATCCCCTCTTGTATTCCCTCTCGACAGTGGTCTTTATCCCGCCACGCACATTAAAGATGCCCTTTACCTTTAGATACCTGGGATCACACGCCTTTATGATATCCTCTACAATCCTATTGACGACGTGTTCGTGAAAGATACCTATATTCCTATAGGCGGTAAGATACAACTTGAAGGACTTTAATTCAATACACCATTTGTCAGGGATATAATCCACCTCAAAGACCGCGTAATCAGGCAGACCGGTTTTGGGACATATACAAGAGAACTCAAGGATATCTAGATGAATACGATAATCCTTATCAGGATATTTATTTTCCCAAACCTCTATAGTCGGCAAAGACATTGTCCGCACATATTCCTGACGTCCTTCGTAGTCGCTTTTTTTCCTACGAGCCATAACACTTCCTCCAGAGTTAATAAACCCGGATTATGCATTTTAGATAACTCAAAACTCAAATCTCAAAAGTCAAAACTACAGCTTAAATCTTAAGCATGAAGGATGGAGCATGGAGAATGAAGGAATTTTTTATTAAAAAAGAAAAATATCTCGGTAAATAAAAATCCTTCATGCTTCATTCTCCCTTCTACATCCTCAAAACTTGAGTTGTGGTTTTTAGTTTTGCGTTTTTAGTTTTTAGTTATTTTCATTGTCCCACAACGGGTTCCATTATATCACAAATTCCTATTGCATAATTTGGGATAAATTATCTTCATCCTATCT
>JALVWL010000005.1:0-2405 GCA_027034965.1 Candidatus Omnitrophota bacterium | reverse complement strand
ATCCTATCTAGTCGCCAACTATAACCAAGGAATCTCTATGTATTGCCTCTTTATGCGCCCGTTTGCCCATCAATGGTCGCATCACATCGGCTGACATTCCAGCAAGCCCCTTGGCAACAACCCTATCACTATAAACTACCTCAACTACATCGCCTTCGTCGAAATTCCCCTTTATATCTATAATACCTGAACACAACAAACTCTTGCCCCTCTCCTCAATAGCTTCCCTGGCCCCTTCGTCTATCACTATCTTAGCAGAGGCCTTGGCTACATAGGCCAACCACTTCTTCTTGGCCTCCTTTTTTACATTGGAAGGCAGAAATAGCGTTCCGTTGAGCTTTGCCTCACCAAGTATTTCAAGCAATATCTTCCTTTTATGGCCTGATGCAACGATAGTGTATATCCCCCACTTACCAGCAAGATGCGCCGCATCTAGCTTTGACTCCATACCCCCTACTGTTGTCTTGCCCCTAGAAGGGGACACCAAAGAACGTATCCTTGAATCAATCCTCTCAACAACAGGTATAATTTCCCTGGTCTCGATATCTTTATAAAGGCCGTCTACATCTGATAAAATAACTAGAAGACTTGCCTCGCAACAACCAGCAACCATTGCCGAGAGCTTATCGTTATCTCCAAATGCGATCTCATCCACAGCCACGGTATCATTCTCATTGACAATAGGGACTATTCCCCTCACTAGAAGTTCGTTGAGTGTGTTTCTGGCATTTACATAACGTGTTCTATTCCTCAAATCCTCTGCAGTCAAAAGGACCTGTGCACAATAATGTCCCGCATAATGAAACAAACGGGCATACCTCTTCATCAACACAACCTGTCCTGTAGCTGCACAGGCCTGAAGATGGGACATCTTCGTAGGGCGCCTGCTAAAGCCCAGCATACTCATCCCAGCCGCAACCGCACCGGAACTAACCATCACCACCTGCCATCCTGACCTAACCAGAGCAGCGACCTGTCTGACATAATTGCCCATCCGATAGACATTGATAAACGGTGGCTTAGAAGAGGCCAACAGGCTACTGCCAATCTTAATAACGCATCTCTTATTTTTTAGATTGGAGAGAAAAGAGACGGGTTGCAAGTTGTTCTGTATCTTGCTTGATCTTCTCAATTATATCTCCTCCTGGGCCTGACCCTCTGGCTATGTCAAGCATAAGACTATATTCCAATATATCTCCGGGTCTATGGGCATCATTATTGACCACCAATCCAGCACCAGTTTTAAGGGCAGTATTTACAACCCAGCCATTAGTATAACAATGACCAGAGCGAGTGGTTACCTCCAAAAATACACCTTTTTTTCTGGCTAGCCTTGCCTCTTCTTCTGATATAAAGCCAGGGTGTGCCAGGATATCACAACCAGCCTCTATTGCCGCCAGATTCGTGCCATTTGCCACTGGTTCAACGATTGTCTCCCCATGAACAACCACAAGCTGAGCACCTAATTCTCTCGCCCGAGCAACCAGAGCCTTGATCCTAGGAGGTGGAACATGGGTTATCTCAACACCGACGAATACGGCAAGAGGAAAATTCTCTGGCAGATTACGAACAAAGTTGTTCAGGGAAGAGAGCACATAGTCTATATTGGAATCATCGCAGTGATCTGTAATGGCTATAGCACGAAAACCCTTTGTAAGGTATCTCTGACATATTTCCGAAGGAATAAGGGCACCATCACTCAATATGGAATGGACGTGAAAGTCATACATATACTATGCCCCGCGAGATAAACCTGCGCCTGGGAGGATTCGAACCTCCGCAAGACATGCCTTAGGAGGGCACCGCTCTATCCTACTGAGCTACAGGCGCAAAGGGATTTATTCCATCGTTATTGCCTCAACCGGACAGGCCGCAACACAGGCACCGCAGTCAACACAAGCCGATGGGTCTACCTTGGCCTTATTATTGTCCTGCATAGCAATCGCCCCAACCGGGCAGGCCGCAACACAGGCACCACAACCCACACACTTCTCTTCATTAACGACTGCTGGCATCTGAGACCTCCTTGGTTTAGATATGGTTGCGGGGGTGGGATTTGAACCCACGGCCTTTGGGTTATGAGCCCAACGAGCTACCAGACTGCTCCACCCCGCGATCCGTAGATGGTAATAATAACATTTTTAGTACCAAAAATCAACTCCTATCACAGACTAGTAACAATATTTTTTATCCCGGATTATGCATTAGAATCCTTTATTTTCCATCGCCCGGTTAATCAATCCTCTCTTCCCTCATCCAAATATAACTCAAATCTAAAATCTCAAAAGTCAAATCCACAGCTCAAAACTTAAAACCCAAGGATGAGGAATGGAGCATGGAGAATGAAGGATTTTTATTTACTGATATATTTTCCTTCATTCTCCATGCTCCATTCCTCATCCTTG
>JALVWL010000004.1 GCA_027034965.1 Candidatus Omnitrophota bacterium | reverse complement strand
GAGCAAGGTCTTGAGTTCATTCGCTGAAATCTATTCAGGAGATAAGAGACTGGGTCTGTTTGGGAAGGTCAGAAACGTAGTCCTGAAGCAACTGGGGATAAAGACTCGAGATGTTGTCTATTATCTAGAGATAGACCTGTTTGAATTACTAGATCTTTTAGGGGAGAGGAAGTTGCCCTATAGACCTATTCCACTTTATCCCCCTGTTGAGAGGGATATAAGTATGTGGTTGAGTAGCCGTGCTAATCACCAAGAGATAGTCTCGATTATAAGGGATGCAGCTGGAGAATACCTCAAGGAGATAGAATTGATAGATATATTCCATTCTCCGGATGGAAGGTTAAGCTATGCCTATAGATTAAGATTCTACCACCCGAGTCGTACACTAAAGGAAGAAGAGATAAACCCTGATTTCGATAGGATAATAAGGGCCTTAAAGGCTGCTTCCCTGGACGTCAGGGCGGTTTAGTAGCGATGAAGTATGATTGTCTTGATGTATCACAATATAGGTTACGACGAGGATATCTATACAATAACCCCTGAAACCTTTTCTGCACATATAGAATTGTTCTCCCGCCACAGAGATAGTGTTATCATCACATTCGACGATGGATATAGGTCCATAAAGGACTCAGCGATTCCAGTACTTTTGGAGGCAAAGTTGAGGGTCATTGTCTTTCCAGTAGTTGAGATGCTCGGAAGACAGCTAGAAGGCAGGCAGCTCCTTGATTCAGAAGACCTGAAGGATCTACTGCAGAAAGGGGTTGAGATTGGCTCTCATGGTCTAAATCATAAAGAGATTACCTCGCAAGAGGTCCTTGAATATGAGGCAGCCCGTTCAAAGGAAATTCTAGAGGATCTATTAGGTTGTTCAGTAGACTACTTTTCTATGCCCAGAGGGGTTATGCCAAAAGGGGGAGTTGATCTTTTAAAGGACCTGGGATACAAGGCCGTGTTTGTTTCTGAGCCGGATAGATGGGATGGCAGTGGTTTTCTTGTCCCTAGATTTGTTGTCAGGAAGACAGATCGGCTCTCTTCTTTGAGTCGTCTGCTAAAGGAGAGCCCTGGAGAGATATTTAAGAGGAAGGTCCAGAGACAACTTATATGGGGTATAAAGGGGCTTCTCGGCGTTGAAAGATATGATTCACTAAAACGAGGGCTGTTTAGTAAAAAATGAAGGATCTTTTTTTCCTGGGATTAGGATTCGTCGTATATACCTATCTGCTTTATCCTGTTATTATCTGTATTCTGTCTCGTTTATCTGGCAGGAACGTGAAGTACAATTATGATTACCAGCCATTGGTAAGTGTCCTTATCTCTGTCTATAACGAAGGACAATATCTTGAAGAGAAGATGGATTCTATCTTTAATGGCAGTTACCCAAGAGATAGGATAGAGGTACTTGTAGGTCTGGATGGGTGCACGGATGATAGCGAGTCTATATTAAGGACCCTGAAGGGGGAAAATGGATATAGCAATCTATATGTCTATAGCTTTGCTGAGAGGAGGGGAAAACCTGCGGTATTAAACGACTTATTGGCGCAGGCCAATCGGGAGATAATAATCTTTACCGATGCACGCCAGATAATCGATAAAGATGCCATTTCCATACTGGTTTCAGCATTGGCCGACGAATCTGTGGGTTCAGCAAGCGGCGAGCTTGTTTTCACAAATGAGGCTGGGGATATAAGGCGGGAGATTGGCCTTTACTGGAGGTATGAAAAATCTATTCGCAGGTGTGAATCAAGGTTTCATTCTATGATAGGTGCAACCGGTGCATTGTATGCGATGAAGAGAGACTGTATTACAAGACTTCCGCCACAGATAATCCTGGATGATATATATCAACCCTTGAATGCCCTAAAGCAAGGTAGACGCGCTGTATTCTGTCCAGATGCCTTTATCTACGATAGGGTTGTGGATAGACGAGAATACGCTAGAAAAGTGCGTACACTTATCGGAAATTTTCAATTGATAGTGATGGATAAATGGATATTATCCTTGAAGAACCCGATACTGCTTCAATTTCTTTCTCATAAGCTGTTCAGATTGTTTGTACCCTATGCCTTTTTGCTGATGCTTGTCTCCAGCGCAATCCTTGCTGTTGATTCCTGGGCCTGGCTCGACATCTTTTTATTACAGACATTGGTTTATTTATATGTTTCTAGTCTATTGTTGTGGAATAGACTGGTGAATAATAGATTTGCCTCGTTTATATATACCTTTTCTGTACTTAACTTGGCGGCCGTGGAGGCCTTATTGAGATTTCTGTCTGGCAGCTATACGGTGAAATGGAAAAAAGATTGATATCACATTCAGAGGCAGAGACAAAGGCGATTGCCCGTGCAGTTATAGAGGACAACATTGGCAAGCACAGACCATTGGTGATAGGACTCAAAGGGGATTTGGGTGCGGGCAAGACCGTTTTTGTAAAAGGGGCCGCTGCCTTTCTGGGAATACCTGAAACCCGGGTTTCCAGCCCTACCTTTGTGATAATGAATGTCTACAAGGGGGAGTATAGATCAGCCCCTGTTGTATTTCAGCATCTTGACCTATACAGACTAAATTCCAGTTATGAGCTCTATAGCTTTGGCTGGGATGAGATTATAAGAAGCAGCGATATCAGTATAGTAGAGTGGGCGGATAAATTTGTGGAGTATTTGCCTGAAGATACGATTTGGGTTAATATAGAACACATAGGCCAGACTAAAAGGGGCATAACGATTTCAATCCCCGGTAGCTCAATTGGATAGAGCATCGGACTTCGGATCCGAGTGTTGGGAGTTCGAGTCTCCCCCGGGGAGCTGGATATGAGTTGTAGGTTTGAACTTTAACTTTTCTTTGGGGGAGCAGTGGTTCTATTAATTGGCAAGATAGTTAGAAAAGAGAAATTTTGTCCATAATAAGCCAAGATTATGAAGACGATAGCCCTTGTGGGCAATCCCAATGCAGGTAAAACGACTATATTCAATGCCCTTACTGGTGGACAGGAGCAGGTAGGTAATTGGGCAGGTACTACAGTAGAGAGGGTGGAAGGCCGTTTTTCAGTGAATGGCCAGACCGTTAGGGTAGTGGACCTGCCTGGAATCTATGGTTTGAGTGCCTTTTCTCTCGACGAGAGGGTGGCGCGTGATTTTCTTTTGAGTGGTGAGGTTGACCTTGCGGTGGTTGTAATTGATTCCACGAATCTCGAGCGCAACCTTTATCTGCTTGTCCAGATACGTGAAATAGGGATTAGATCCGTGGCCTGCCTGAATATGTGGGATGAGGTAGAGAAGAGCCGATCTGATCTGGATGCGAAGATCTTTGCCGATATTACGCGCTGTTGCGGGGTGGTCAAGACAGTTGGTAATCAGGGCAGGGGTATAGATGAGCTGAGGGAGGCGATTGCCAAATGCCTGGATGGAGAGAATGCTTCTGGGATAAAGATAGATTATGGGGAACTGGAGGCTCTGATTGACTATCTCTGTTCCCTTGGTATGAATAGGTTTGAAGCCCTCTCTGTTATTGAAGGTGATTGGCATTTTGCTGAGAAGACAAGTGCGGATAGGAGGTCTGTGATTGAATCCAGATTACGAGATGCTGCATCTCTCTACGGTGACCTATCTATATATGTTGCTGAACGCAGATATGGATTTATACGTGCCCTGCTTGGTGAGTGTATGTCCAGGGACGTAGATATGGATAAACGGCTCGCCTTTACTGAATATGTAGATAGGTTTATTACAAATAAATGGTTTGGTTTGCCCCTATTTTTATTTGTAATGTATCTGATGTTTACGACAGTGTTTAAACTGGCGGATCCTTTTGTAGGGATGATAGAGGGCTTACTTGCCCATCTGGCTGATGGACTGGGTGCTGTGTTGAGTTTTTTCTCTGCCCCTGAGTGGTTGAGTTCATTTTTGATAAACGGTGTCCTGGACGGCATAGGATCTATATTGGTCTTTTTGCCCAATATATTCTTCCTTTATGTCTTTATCTCTATCCTTGAGGATACGGGGTATCTGGCGCGTGCGGCCTTTCTTATGGATAAGTTTATGCACAGGCTGGGATTGCACGGCAAGTCCTTTATCCCTATGTTGATAGGTTTTGGTTGTAATGTCCCTGCTATTATGGCCACGCGTACCCTTTCTAATGAAAAGGACAGGATCGTTACGGCCTTTATTATCCCTTTTATGAGTTGTTCGGCGAGGCTTCCTATCTATGTATTATTTGCCGGTGCCTTTTTCCCGGGCCGGGAAAATGTAGTCATTTTCTCTCTGTATGTTATCGGTATCCTGGTCGGGATCTTTACTGCCTGGGTATTCAACCGGCTGGCGATGAAGGATAAGGAGAGCTTGCTTATTATGGAGATGCCGCCTTATAGATTGCCTTCTTGGAGGGTTGTCTTGAGGTTTTCCTGGATAAGGACGTTTGAGTTTGTAAAAAAGGCCTGGACAGTGATATTGTTGGCAGTGGTATTGATATGGTTTCTGGCCTCTATGCCCTGGGGAGTAGAGTATGCATCGGATAGTTCTCTGCTTGGTAAGATAGGGATGTGGCTGTCTCCGTTGTTTTCCCTGGCAGGATTTGGTTTCTGGCAGGCGAGTGTTGCGCTGTTATTTGGTGTGGTTGCCAAAGAGGTGGTTGTTGGGACTCTGGGGACCTTGTTGGCAGGGGGGCAGAGCGAGGCATTGAGGACGATTTTGCCTTATTATTTTACGCCACTGAGCGCGGTCTCCTTTTTGATAATGAGCCTGTTGTATGTTCCCTGTGTTGCGACTATTGCGGTTATAAAGAAGGAGTTTGGAACAAAGTGGGCAGTATTTTCTACCCTGTATACAGTTCTGGTGGCCTGGCTGTTGAGTGTGGTTGTGTATCAGCTATTAAGAGTAATTAGCGTTTTCCTGATCGGAAATTGAGGATAAGTGGAAAGGATCACAAAGAGAGAATTTTTTGTCTGTAATAAGAGATGTCGACGATATTTCTAGGTTACAGTAATGTTGAGCGTTAGGATCCTGTTATGCCTTTCCCATATGATGACTTTGACAGAGCGGCCTCTACCTATAGCGATTATGCCCATATTCAGAGGGATGTGTTTGGGGATTTGTTGTCCCTGTTGCCAGAAGATTTTTCCCCCTCTATAGGGCTCGAGCTTGGCTGTGGAGATGGACGGCTTTCACGAAAGTTATTAGAAAAATTCCAAAAGCTGAGGTTGATAGCAGTTGATATATCACCTAGGATGGTTTCTATGGCCAGGGAGTATCTGCGGGGATATAATGCGATGTGTATCTGTGGGAATATGGATTCATTGTCATTGTGGCAGAATATGCCAAAGCTTGACTTCGTGTTCTCGAATGCG
>JALVWL010000003.1 GCA_027034965.1 Candidatus Omnitrophota bacterium | reverse complement strand
TAAAGAGAGGCTGTCTCCTGCCATAATAGAGCCGCGACATGCCCTTCTGGCAATCATCTCCTTTACCTGACTTATATCCGAAATGGAAATCTTCTCTGACAAAATCTGGCGCACGGCTGTCTCTATATCCTTTATTATCACAGGGTAGGCATTTATTGCAATGGTATTATCCTTCCATTCAGATATATCAAAGCCCATCTCAGAAAATACATCCTTTATCTCGTCAAATACCTCTATTTCTTCTATGCTCAATCTTATAGGAATAGGCGTAAGTAGATTCTGGACATCTATATTGCCTGTCTCTATCTGTTTCAATAACCTTTCATAGGCCACCTTCTCCTGGGCCGCGTGCATATCTATGACATAGAGACTACTTCCTGCCTCGGCAAGGCCGTATTTATTCATAAAGACACCTATTGGCCTAAAGCGTTTAATCTCATCTTTTATCCCCTCATCTCTCTTATCCAACGATTCCTTAAAAAATGAAAACTCCTTCTTTGGTGATACGCCATAAACAGCTGAAGGCTCTTTTATCCTCTCTCTAGAGGAAAAAGAGATCTTTTCTTCTTTTAAATGTGGATATGCGGACAACCTCTCCCTTAACGTGCCTTTATCAGTAAAAGTCGTCTTCCTGGCCCCCAAAAACTGTGGCGCAGTCTTTAGCTTATGCAAATCAACTGCCACAGGCGATGTCCCTGACAGGCTCCGTTCAATAAACCTGCCAATGGAATAGATAATCCCCTCCTCCTTAAACCTGACCTCTCTCTTGGTCGGGTGGATATTGACGTCCACATCCTCTGGCGAAAGGTCTATCCAGATAAAAAATGCAGGGAAACTTCCCTCTGGCAGAATCACGCGATAGGCCTTGTTTATCACCGCCTGCAGGGCAGGGATAACCACCGGACGCCTATTTACGAATATAAACTGACAGTCTCGCTTTGGCCTGCGGATATTGATATCTGTGAGGACAAATCTTATCCTTGCGCGATGGGTTGTAAGCTGCGCCTCTCCGGTTATGGTATTAGACGGCTCTATCCCAAACAGACGCTCTATCCTCTTGAGCAGGTCCTTCTCCATCTGCCCTATTATCTCTCTCTTATCTGAGGCAAGTGTTATCTGTTTTTCAGGATAGATTATGGTATAGGGCAAAACCGTATTTATAATCTGCCTCTCTTCTGTGCGGTCTGACTTTAGAAACTTAAGCCTTGCTGGTGTGTTAAAGAATAGGTTTGATACAATGACCTCTGTGCCGTCTGTCATAGAGGTGGGCCTCTTTGCATTTACCCTGCCAGAGACCACCTCTATCTCCCATGCATCTTTCCCCTTTACTTTACTGCGAAGCAAGACCCTGCTGACAGCAGCGATGCTAAACAATGCCTCGCCTCTAAATCCCATAAAGGTAATCGCAAACAAATCATCTATGCTGGCAATCTTACTGGTTGCATGCCTTAAAAATGCCTTCTCTAAGTCATCAGGTTGAATACCAATGCCATTGTCCCTTACTCGTATCTGTTTCTTGCCAGCATCAACGATCTGAATACGCACCTCATCTGCGCCTGCGTCAAGGCTGTTTTCAAGCAGCTCCTTTACAACCGATGCCGGCCTTTCAACCACCTCGCCTGCGGCTATCTTATTTGCAATATGGGGTGGTAGTACGTTTATCCTATTCTCTTTTTCCATTCGTAAAGCCTGTTAATCGCCTCTATCGGAGAGAGGCGGTCTAAATCCATCTCTTTTAACTCATTATAAATGGCAATTGCTGGATCGTAAAACAAAGGGATCTGTCTCTCCTTTGCCTCTATCCTTTTGCTTGCAAGCTCCATATCAGGGCTGCGCTGCTCTAATCTTGACAAAATCTCCTTTGCCCGCTCAAGCACATCACGGGGCAGGCCTGCTATCTTTGCAACGTATATACCGTAACTCTGGTCGCTTCCGCCCTCTATTATCTTATGCAAAAACACCACCTCATCGCCCCACTCCTTTACTGCAACGCTTAAGTTCTTCACATTAGGAAGCTCATTCTCAAGGCTGGTAAGCTCATGAAAATGGGTTGCAAACAGGGTGCGCACGTTGTTACGCGCAAGGTATTCAGAGACTGCCCACGCAATACTCATACCATCGTATGTGCTGGTTCCCCGGCCCACCTCATCCAGTATAACCAGACTGCGTTTACCAGCACTGCTGAGTATCGCTGCTGTCTGGCTCATCTCCACCATAAACGTGCTCTGCCCCTTGAATATCTCATCGTGACTCCCTATGCGCGAAAACAGGCTGTCCACTATGCCAATAGATGCATAATCAGCCGGCACAAACGAACCTGCCTGAGCCATAAGAACGATTAATCCGATCTGGCGGATAAAGGTGGACTTGCCGGCCATATTCGGCCCGGTTATTACGAAAAAGTTTTTCTCTCCTGTGATAGATATATCGTTGGGGATAAAATCATCCGTCGTAAGCTCAACAATAGGATGACGGCCGCTCCTTATCTCTATATCAACTCCATCCGTAACAATCGGACAGGTGTAATTCAGCTCCTTTGCAGAGATCGCAAGCGAAAGGAATGCATCAATATCTCCGACCTGACGACAGAGTCTGAGCACATCCCCTGCCTCTGCTATTATCCTCTCGCAAAGGAAAGAGACTATCCTTGCCTCTTCCTCCAAAAGCCTTTGCTCGGCGTTTAATATCTCTTCTTCAAACGCCTTAAGCTCCTCTGTAATGTACCTCTCAGCATTGACAAGAGTTTGTTTGCGAATATACCTGTCAGGGACTAAATGGGTATTTGCCTTCGTAACCTCTATGTAATATCCAAAGACCTTATTGTATTTTACCTTTAACGACTGTATCCCTGTCTCCCTTATCTCCCTCTCCTGCAGCTCCCTAAGATAATCATCGCCTCTTTCCTTTATATTGCGCAGGCGGTCTATCTCCTCTGAATACCCCTGGCGAATGAGATTACCCTCACTCCTCTGGGGCAGACTGTCAACGATTGCCTGCTCAAGCAGACTGGCAAGTTCATCCGGAACATCAATAGACAACCTCTCATTTTGAGACAATAGCTCCCTAAACTGCGCCTTTATTTCCCGCAAAAGCACAAGCCCGTTGCGCAGAGAGATAATGTCCCTTGCCCGCTGGTATCCGCAGGAGATGCGCGACAGACTCCGCTCAATATCGCCGATCTGCCGCAGCCTCTGGGAAAGGGCAATAGCGGTATCTATATTATCCAGCAATAACCTAACCACCCCCTGTCGCTGCCTTATCTTTTCCACATCTATCAAAGGCGAGACAAACATCTCCCTCAACCTGCGCCTGCCCATTGCTGTCTTTGTCCTGTCAATAACCGATATCAGCTCATCTATCCCAAGCCCAGAGAAGGCAGCTGGCTGGATATACATCGCATCCCTTGGCTGGATAAGGCCGATACTGCCCACGTGCTCAAGGCTGGCGTGTGCCATCTCTCTGGCATAGCGCATAACCGCACCAATACTGCCAAGGGCCTGCCTACCAATTCCAAGCCTTGAGAGGAAAGAAAGCCCAACCCCTTTGGGAAGCTCATCCTTTGCAAACTCCTCTGAAAACGCCCAGTCAAAATAAGGGGTAATGGTTACCCTCTTTGCCTTCAGCAATGGATGGGAGAGGAGCTTTTTGAGATAGGAATTAGACTCTGGATAGATTGCCTCTTTTACCCTTGCAATCAACAAATAGTCAATCAACTCAGATGCCTGCATCTGGGCTACCTTTACAGAGCCAGCGGTTATGTCTAAGACTGATAGAGAAACCTCTCTTTCGCCTGAGACAGCCGCAAGCAGTGGCTGCTCTGACGGGTCCTCATCTATGAACGTGCCAGGGGTAATCGTGCGGATGACCTCTCGCCTGACTATCCCCTTTGCTTTTTTAGGATCCTCAACCTGTTCGCAGATAGCGACTTTCAGCCCTGATTTAATCAATTTAGATATATAAGTATCTGCTGAATGATAGGGGATACCACACATCGGTATCCGGGTATCCTTCCCAGCATTGCGGCTAGTCAGGACCACATCAAGGATGCGCGAGGCAGTCTTTGCATCCTCAAAGAACATCTCATAAAAGTCGCCAAGGCGAAAAAACAATATATAATCCCTATATTTCGCCTTAATCTGCTTGTACTGCTTCAACATAGGGGTCTGTTTGTCCATAGGTTGGTTATAACAGAGTTAAGAAGACTTGGCAATGGGGTTTTTGTCCTTGAATAAAATCAGGGCCCTGCACCTGCAGGGCCCTTAAAGGCAGGGAAAGATTCAACCTTAATCTTCATCATAACCATAATCCATATCATCATTATGCATTGGCCCCATCATTCCACCTCGCATACCATCCATACGCCTGCGTCCCGGGCCCCTATGCCAATCCCCATCTCTGTCCCAATCACCACCCTCTTGCCAGCGATTATTCCTCATATGTCCTCTCCTGCGATTTCGCGCCCTAGAGATGAACTCTTTATACTTCTCAGGCCCTAACAAGTCCCTAAGCTGCTTCATATGCCTCACCCTGGCCTTAAGCATCTTCTTCTGTATGGAAACTATCTCCTCTACCAGGGTCTCTGCCTTTGACACATCTATGTCATCTGACTTTAAGACCCTGGCCAGTTCTCGCCTCTTCTCTCTCAAGCTCTGGCGGTAGCTGCGCATCTGCTCCATATTTTTCCTCTTCATCTCCAACAACTTATCCTGCTGTTCTTCATCCAGCTGAAGACCCCTCATCATACCGCCCCTCTCCTGCCATCTATCACCTACATCCGAAGAGCCATGCCCGCCAGGGCCAGCATAGACAAGAGAGGCAATCGCAATTATAGGCACCAAAACCACCAACCCCTTGATTACGCGCATCCCTTTCATCTCTACCTCCTCTGTTCTCAAGTACTTCCTTTTCCCTGTCCGCACTATTTAGACAACAATCTTCTCAAATAAGTTCCATACATCAAGAAAAAACCCCTTCCCCCACCAAAAAATCTTCAAAGGCATCGTCGTCAGACAACATATCGAGGAATTGAAGCTCTTCCTCTAAATACTCTTCGGCCTGGGCATATCGCATCTCTTTATACGTGTAGACTCCTACAGCAATCAATCCAAAAAATATCAATAAAGATGCCAGCACCACTGCCCTCCTTCTCTGCATTAGTCCTTTCCAAAATCCATCCCAAAGGATGGAGAAATCCCAGAGATTAGAGGCATGTTTGCTATAAATATCCCTCCTTATGTTCTCCCATATAAACGGCGGTGGCTCTTCCCTCAAACCAGACATACTCGCAGAAATGGTCTTTAGGTCCTCAAGATACTGTCTGCAGTCCCCGCAGAATTTGAGGTGCTCATCTATCTGACGACGGTCACTATCCTCTAACCTGTTATCCACATAGTCTGTCTCTAAAATCCTTCTTACCTCTTT
>JALVWL010000002.1 GCA_027034965.1 Candidatus Omnitrophota bacterium | reverse complement strand
TATATCTATCTGTTTCTGTAGAAAATGCCTGCAGGCGAATATCTCAGATGGCAAGGGATTTCTGTTCCCCGGAGGACGGCATTTCAAGACATTGGCTATATACACATCCGCTCTATCGAATCCCATCCTGTTTATCAAGCGTGTAAGGAGCTGCCCTGCCCTACCTACAAATGGCCTGCCCTGGATATCCTCATCCGCGCCAGGGGCCTCTCCGATAAACATAAGCTCTGCCTCAGCAGAACCTTCTCCAAACACAAGCCTATTACGCGTCTTATAGAGAGGACAGGCCTGACAGGAAAGGGCCTCTTGCATCAAGAGATTCAGACGAGCAGACTTATCCCCATCTAAATCCTCCTCCTGTGCCTCAATAAAGTATTCCTCTATTCCCCAAAATTCCTCGACCTCTGTCATAAACTTACCTAAATCCATAACTCCACATCCCCAATTTCTTTTTCCTCATCCAAATATAACTCAAATCTAAAATCTCAAAAGTCAAAACCACATCTTAAAACTTAAATCTTTTTATTTTCTCTTCTGTTTCTTTTCTCTTTATCGTCAGCTAAACTCCCAATTCTTGCAACCCGTTCCCGCTTTTTTTAGTTGCGTTTTCTCTTTATAAAATAGTTTTGAGCTTTGAGTTGTGGTTTTTAGTTTTTAGCTTTGAGTTTTTAGTTTAACCACATGGTAAATTCTTATTTTTAGCTTTTCCTATTGTCTCACAATGGCTTCCATTATATCACAAATCCCCTATTGCATAATTTGGGTTAATATTAATCCATATCGCATAATCTGGTATAATTTTGCTTTACTGGTCGTAAAATGCATACACCAAACGAATATCCTCTGGATATGTCAACTTAATATTGACAGACTCCCCCTCGCAGACAAAGACAGGCCCATCGCAGAATTCCTCCCATACAGCAGCATCATCAGTAAACATCCTTCCTGTCTCAACTGCCTCGCGATATCCGCTATGGAGCGGAGCAAACCTAAATGCCTGGGGGGTCTGAACCTCAACCAGGCTACTCCTATCAATCGTGGCCTCGATAAACCCATCGTCACAGACACGTTTAATCGTCCCACGGACCTTCAATCCAGGGACAACTGCCTGGTATTCAGCTAGATATCTCCAAATCCGCTTTATCAATTTCGACGAGACAAGTGGCCTGGCGGCATCGTGTATAAAGACATTCTCCACCTGCATCATCGCCAAGGCCTCAAGTCCATTTAACACCGAGAACATCCGTTCCCTACCAGGTGCAGCAAATATTACCCTTGATGTGTAACCAGCCCTTTCAAACTTTTCACTGAGAGATGCCCTTAGGCCCTCATCGACCACAACGCATATCACATCTATCAACTCTGTCGCGAGGAATGTATCAAAAGACAATTCCCAGACAAACCTATCCCCTAGTCTCTCGAATAGCTTATTCTTCCCATAACGAACAGAAGAGCCACCCATCAAAAATACAAGGCCATTCATAGTTTAACCCGGATTATGCATTAGAACTCTTTACCTTCCATCGCCCGGTTAATCAACCATCTCTTTTCTCATCTAAATATAAGCATGAAGAATGGAGCATGGAGAATGAAGGATAAAACCACCATTTCGCATTATTTCTTTAAATCAAAATCCACTGCCTTCATTCTTCCTTCTCCGTTCTCCCTTCTTAACAATCAAGAATGAAGAATGGAGAATGGAGGAATTTTTTATTAAGAATGAAACATATCTCAGTAAATAAGAATCCTTCATGCTTCATTCTCCCTTCTCAATCCTCAAAACTTGAGTTGTGGTTTTTAGTTTTTAGTTTTTAGTTTTTAGCTTTGAGTTTTTAGTTTTTGGTTATTTCAATCCACTATTGAGGCAAATCCATTGCTTCCTTTACTCTATTAATCGCACAAAAATCTCCACACATACTGCACGCCTTTTCATCGACAAGCGGCAAACGTTTACGCAGCTGTGCGGCTGTAGGCGGATGTATTGCCAATTCAATCTGCCTATCCCAGTTCTGATTATAACGCGCACGCGACATCTCCCTATTCCATTTTAACGCCTTTTGGTTGCCCTTTGCAACATCAGAAACATGGGCGGCGATCTTTGTCCCCACTACACCATTAAAGACATCTTCTACAGTCGGATGGGAGATGTGTTCGGCAGGGGTAACATAACACAACATAGCCGCACCGTGCCATCCAGCTATCGCTCCTCCAATGGCACCCGCAATGTGGTCAAACCCAACGGCTATGTCTAGAGGAAGCGGCCCCAGGACATAAAAGGGGGCATCGTCGCATAACCTCTGCTGAAGGCGCATATTGGTCTCGATAAGGTTAAGGGGCACATGCCCTGGCCCCTCTATCATCACCTGGACGCCACGTTCCCTGGCACGCTGGGCAAGTTCCCCCAATATTATTAACTCCTCTATCTGAGCCTTATCCGTATTATCGTCAAGGGCCCCTGGTCTAAGTCCATCCCCAAGAGAAATCGTAACATCATAGGAATGCATTAGATCCAATATCTCATCGAAATGAGTATATAATAGATTTTCCTTTCTGTTCCTCTTAATCCACTCCGTAAGGATAGATCCTCCCCTGCTCACAACCTTCATAAGGCGTCCACCGATATACCTTTCCACTGCCCGCCTAGTCAATCCAGCGTGAATGGTAAAGAAATCAACCCCGGCCTTTGCCTGTTCCTCCAAAACATCAAGGACATCTTCTATCCTCATCTCCCATACTGATCTACCCTGGCGGGTAAGATTGTAGGCCACTTCATAGATGGGAACTGTACCAAATGGCACATCTGAGACCTCCAGAAGGGCGTTCCTTATCTTCTTGAGGTCCCCGGCAATACTGAGGTCCATTACACAGTCGGCTCCCGCCTCTATCGCCGTCTTTATCTTCTCCTTTTCATACTCCAGCGAACAACTATCCGGAGAGGTACCAACATTGGCATTTACCTTTACGCTAAATGCCCTGCCAATGATACAAGGTCTTTTTATTGTCCTGTTTATATTATTTGGTATACAGGCCCGCCCAGCCGCCAGTTCCTCTATAATCAATTCTAAAGGAAGCTGTTCGTAATCAGCGCAATACTTCATCTGGGAAGTGGCCTTATTCTCTCTAGCAAATTCTAACTGCGTCATCTCAAGAATCCCCTTTCACTTTATCTCTATATCAAAAAGGTGATTAAAGAGTATACCACAGACAGGCTATTTACTGTAGCTTATATAAACTGGCATAGAGGCCATTTTTCTCCATTAACTCCCTATGCCTGCCCTGTTCAACTAGCCTGCCATGATGGAGGACAAATATAGTCTCCGCATCTTTCACCGTGCTAAGCCTGTGGGCAATAACTATAACTGTTCTGTTCTTAATCACGTTCTGCAGGGCAATCTGCACCTCCCTCTCTGCCTGGAGATCCAGGTGTGAGGTCGCCTCGTCCAAAATCAATATCTCTGGATCCCTGACAATGGCCCTGGCGATAGCCAGTCTCTGTCTCTGCCCTCCTGAAAGCCGGCTGCCCAAATCGCCTATATTGGTCTGATAACCCTCAGGGAAGGAGGTAATAAAATTATGGGCATTGGCTAGCTTTGCTGCTCTTACAATATCTTCTTGAGATACATCCCAAGAACCATAGCGTATATTCTCCTCAATGCTTGCATTAAACAAAACCGTATCTTGGGTAACTATGCCAATGTGCCGACGCAGGTCCCTAACAGCAAAGTCCCTGATATCTACTCCGTCTATCTTCACGGCCCCTTTCTGGGGATCGTAGAGCCTCAATAAAAGATTCGCTATTGTACTCTTGCCACTGCCTGAAGGACCAACTATGGCCACCACAGAGCCCTTTCTTACAGCCATATTGATATCCTGCAAGACCCAATCGCGTCCATTGTAGGAAAACCAGACCCCCTCAAGGCGTATCTCCTTCTTAAAAGAGAAGGGATGCACATAATCATTATCTACAATGCTTGGTCGTTGATTCAGTATCTCATAGATCCTATCTATCGCTGCAAGGGCCCTCTGATAGAAAAGGTGTACATTGCTGAGACGTTTAAGGGGCCTTAACATAGAAAGCAAGGCAGCCAAAAATAGGCCAAATACACCAAAAGAGAACCTACCCTCGAGAACCAACCTGCCTCCCCACCACAAGATAGCCACCGCAGCAATCGCCCCTATCAGCTCTAGCATAGGAGAAACAATAAGTCTTTTGCCAGCCGCCTTCATAGTGAGGCGGTAATAGTCATCATTATTCTTTGAAAAACGCCTTATCTCATAGTCCTCTGTTGCAAAGGCCTTGATAATCTTTATTCCAGATATGGTCTCGAATAACAGAGAATTTATGTCCGCTATCCGCTCCTGAGTCTTATGGGTAATCTTTTTCAGCAGCCTACCTATGCGCAGTATCGGAAACAGGACAAGCGGCAATATAACGAACAACCATACTGCCAGTTTATAATTTATAAAAAATATGATGCCCGCAAAGACAAGGACCTGGGCCCCCTGATAGATGAGTTCGGTTACACCGTAGGCAACGCTGTTTTCTATTATCGTAACGTCATTCATAACCTTCGAGATAAGCTCGCCAGAACGATATCTAGAAAAGAAATCCATAGACAGACTCTGGAGTTTTTCGTAAATGCGCTGCCTCAAATCGCGAATAATACGCTGACCGATATCCGTCATTATATACTTATACAGAAATTCCGTAATGGCCTTTAAAAGGAATACAACAACAATAAATATACCCGTATATAGGAGCATTGTCTCCCTGTCTATCTGATTAAGCCTGTCAATCAGACCCTGCAGAAGGGGAGGCAACTTATAGGGAAACGCAATCGGTCTACCCGATAAGACCCTGTCGGCGATAGGCACTATCATAGACAAAGAGGCACCATCGAATACTGCATTGAAGACCATCAATACACCTGCAAGTAAAAACCACTTCCAATAGACTATTATCAGTGCAAATAAGTGCTTATACGACTCTAATGTAGTGGACTTTCTACTCATTTATCTCCCTACCAAGTATTCGGAGTATTGTCTTGGCATCCTCCCATACAAGGATCTTATCTCTGGGATTGCGTAGAAGATAGGCCGGATGAAAGGTTGGAACCACCTTTATCCCCTTGAAATCAAAGACCCTGCCACGGGCCGACTTTATCCCTACCTTCCTTTCAAGCAAAAGTTCGGTAGCAAACTTTCCTAGTGTACAGATCACCTTTGGTCTTATTATATCTATCTGTTTCTGTAGAAAATGCCTGCAGGCGAATATCTCAGATGGCAAGGGATTTCTGTTCCCCGGAGGACGGCATTTCAAGACATTGGCTATATACACATCCGCTCTATCGAATCCCATCTTGTTTATCAAGCGTGTAAGGAGCTGCCCTGCCCTACCTACAAATGGCCTGCCCTGGATATCCT
>JALVWL010000001.1 GCA_027034965.1 Candidatus Omnitrophota bacterium | reverse complement strand
AAGATAGACAGTAAAGAGAGGAATATAGTTGGGTTTGAATGGGAAAAGATGAATTGAGGATGGAGAATGAAGAATGAAGGATTCTTATTTACTGGGATATTTTTCTTCCTTAATAAAAAATTTCCTTCATTCTCCATGCTCCATTCTTCATTCTTAGGTTTTAAGTTTTAAGCTGTAGTTTTGAGATTTGAGATTTTAGGAGATGGAAAGTAGAGAGATAGTACATACAGAAAAGGCCATCTTTGAGAATGGCCTTGTACTGGAAAGCGGCAAGGCTATAAAACCACTTGAGATCGCCTATGAGACCTATGGACGACTCAACAGCGCAGGAACCAATGCAGTGTTGATATGCCATGCCTTGTCTGGTAGTGCCAATGCGGCCTTCTGGCACGAGAGGGCAAAGAAGCCTGGCTGGTGGGATATGTATATTGGTCCGGGGAAGGCGATAGATACGAACAGGTATTTTGTCGTATGCTCTAATGTAATAGGTGGCTGCTATGGTTCCAGTGGCCCGAGTACTATAAATCCTGAGACAGGCAGGGAATTCGGGTTAGACTTTCCTGTGGTTACAATAAACGATATGGTCAATGCCCAGGTTATGTTGATGGAATATCTGGGTATAGAGAAGTGGTTGTGCGTTATTGGCGGTTCTATGGGTGGGATGCAGGTCCTTTCCTGGGCATTTCATCACAGCGAAAAGACGCGAGGCGCAATACCGATAGCCACTACGATGCAGCATACTGCCCAGCAGATTGCCTTCAATGCCGTCGGTCGACAGGCAATTATGCGGGATCCTAATTGGAATAATGGTAATTATTATGGTAAGGCCCTGCCGTTTCAGGGGCTTGCTGTTGCTAGGATGATAGGGCATATCACTTACTTGAGCGATGAGGCGATGAATATCAAGTTTGCCAGGAGATTGAGGGAAAAGGAGGCCTATGGTTACGACTTCTCTATAGATTTTGAGATAGAGAGTTACCTGGACTACCAGGGCGACTCGTTTGTGCGAAGGTTCGATGCGAATTCCTATCTCTATCTAACAAAGGCTATTGATTATTTTGAGATATATTCTGAAATACAAGATTCAGAGAGTGTAAAGGCAATGGATGTAGATTTTCTTGTGTTGAGCTTTTCCTCGGACTGGCTCTATCCACCTTCACAGGTAGAAGAGATTGCAAAGTTTCTGGAAAGTTATAATAAGGATGTAAGCTACTGCTGTATATCCTCTGATTATGGGCATGATTCATTTTTATTGTACAATGAGTCGCAGGATAGATTGATTCGGGGGTTCCTGGGGCATTTATACGATAATGTGTAGCTCGGAAAATTAAAGGAGAAAATGGATGCCGGTGAGGCGAAAGGACTATCAGCTGATTGAGGAGATAATTCCGAATGGGGCACGCATCCTGGATGTTGGTTGTGGAGAAGGGGACCTGCTTCACGCGCTTAAGCTTTCGAAGGATGTGCGAGGCTATGGTATAGAGCTAAGGGAGGATAAGATAATTTCCTGTGTAAGCAAGGGTATACAGGTCCACCACGGCGATATGGAGCAGTTGCTGTCGGTTTATCCGGATGAATCGTTTGATTATGTCGTGCTCTCCAGGACCTTACAGGAGATAAAAAATCCTGCCAAGGTATTGATGGAGATAGTAAGGATAGGCAAACAGGCAATTGTTAGTTTCCCTAACTTTGCACACTGGAAGATAAGGGTGCAATTGATGTTTTCAGGCACTGCACCAAAGAATCCTGCGCTTCCTTATGAGTGGTATAACACCCCAAATGTCCATTATCTTACGATAAAGGATTTCTATAGTTTTGTCCGTTCTCATAATATCGAGGTCTTGAGGGCAGAGTTTTTTTCTGGGCACAAAAAGGTATCGCTTCTGCCAAATCTGTTTGGAGAGGAGGCCCTGTTTTTGATTAAGGCAAGAAGGTAATAGAGACGATGGGTATCAGAAAGCTGATAGTGGAAGGGCCGATTAGACTCCGCGGGGAGATAAGGGTAAGCGGGGCAAAAAATGCGGTCCTGCCTATCCTTGCTGCAAGCCTTCTTACCGATGAAGAAACGGTTCTGCGCAATGTCCCTAAATTAAGGGACGTTGAGACTATGGTTGGACTCCTAAGGGTTTTGGGATGTGATGTGGATGAAGACTATCCGATCCTGAGGATAAGGCCGATTGACCTCTCCAGATACGAGGCCCCTTATGAGATCGTCAGGACGATGCGCGGATCTTTTTGCGTACTGGGGGCATTGCTCGGCAGGCGCAAGAGGGCGCGCGTATCTCTCCCAGGGGGCTGTGTTATAGGTGTTAGGCCGGTTGACCTTCACTTAAAGGGCCTGGCAGCCCTGGGCGCGGCGATTGAAATAGAGGCCGGTTATGTGATTGCCGAGGCCAGGAGATTAAGGGGTGCATCCGTATATTTAGGGGGGATGTTTGGCTCCTCTGTCCTTGCTACTGCGAATGTTATGATGGCGGCTGTGCTGGCAAAGGGAGAAACTATCATAGAAAATGCGGCCTGCGAACCCGAGATATACGACCTGGCCAAGTTTCTAAAGAAAATGGGGGCAGATATAGAAGGTGCCGGTACCCCTTGGATAAGAATAAATGGCGTAAAGAGGCTGCAGGGGTGCGAACATACGATAATACCCGATAGGATAGAGGCAGGGACTTTTATCATAGGTGCGGCGATGACCAGGGGAGATGTTGTCGTAAAGGGTGCAGTTCCCGAGCATTTAGGGGCAGTACTGGATGTATTGAGGCGCAGCGGCGCAGGGATTAGGGTCTATAAGAATGATAACATTATAAGGGTTTCTCAGAAGCGGCGTCTGGTGGCACAGAATATAGCAACCCTGCCGTATCCAGGCTTTCCAACAGACCTGCAGGCCCAGTTTATGGCGATGATGGCAATTTCCCGAGGGACTAGTGTTATAACCGAGCGAATATATCCTGATAGGTTTATGCACGTTCCAGAGCTCAATAGGATGGGGGCAAATATAAAGAGGGAAGGCCCTTATGCTGTGGTCCAGGGGGTAAAGAGATTAAAGGGCGCGCCGGTTATGGCCTCTGACCTAAGGGCATCTGCGGCCCTTGTGTTGGCTGGACTGGCGGCTGAAGGACGAACGGATATATCCAGGATATACCACCTTGAGAGGGGCTATGAGGCCCTGGAAGAGAAATTATCTGGCCTGGGGGCAAGGATATGGCAGGAAGTAGAAGAATAGACATAGACGTACCTGGTGGGCTGGATGCATTAAAGGGAATAAGTCCAGGAGAATTGGCCTATATAAGTGGGCACATATTTACAGCACGTGACCAAGCCCATGTTAGATTAATAAAGGACCTTAAGGATGGAAAGTCTCCAATAGAATTGCCCTCAGCCGTGATTTATTATTGCGGGCCAACCCCTGCCAGGAAGGGCAGGCCGATTGGTTCCTGTGGGCCGACCACATCTTCCAGGATGGATAGATTTATGGATACTCTATTGAAATACGGTCTGAGGTTTTGTATTGGCAAGGGAGATCGGGATCCAGCGGTGGCAGATATGATGAGACAATATGGGGCCAGATACTTTGTTGCTCCAGGTGGTGCGGGCGCCTATCTGGCCACAAAGGTCATCTCAAGCCGCCTTATCTGTTATCCAGACCTCGGGGCAGAGGCCGTCTTTTCGCTACAAGTCAAAGACTTTCCTGTAGTCAGGGTTATCTAAGACGGAAGTTTCATTTCTTCCGTTATAACTCAAATCTCAAATCTAAGAAATCTCAAAAGTCAAATCCACAGCAATCTTAAGAATGAAGAGTGAAGAATGAAGAATGAAGAATGGAGAATGGAGGAAACTTTTTATTAAGAAAGAAAGAAGATAAAGGTTATTCAGCGCAGGGGCATTAACTTCGCATAATATATATTATGTTAACTTTTTCCCTTGCCAGATAGAGCTTGGGCTGTTTTGATGAGGATCGGATTCATCCTTCAAACCACCCATAATCCTCCACACGGCCAACAGGAGCATCAGCGCAACCACTATCATAGAAAATCCGTATACAAAGGCCCATTTGATGCCTATATGCTCCCATAGAATACCGGCCACTGTATTTCCAACAATCATAGCAATCCCTATCATTGTCTGAAAGGTTCCTATGGCCGTACCCTTGAGGTCTTCGGGCGCCATTCTACCTACATAGGCAATGTGATTGCCTTGCAGAGCCGCCTTGGCAACACCGTACAAGGCGAACAACAGAAAGCCAAACATCGGCTTGAAAAATACAAAGCCAAGCATAGTAATTGCCATAAGCAGATATCCCAGTCCAATGGTGCGTCTGCCGCCGATGCGGTCAAACAAGAGCCCAAACGGCATAGAAAGGGCCGCATAGAATATGTTAAAGGCCACATAAAATGCCAGCGGCGCAAGTACCTTGTATTTCCCAAAGGCCATAAACTCCGCCCTAGAAATAAAGAGCATATAATTGAGTTCCCCTAAATAATATATAGTGGCTATAAGGATAAACAGCTGAACCTTTCTGGGCAATTTTCTTAGGCTAAAGGCTAGTGTCATAGATCGCCTGGACCTCTGTGTATCATAGGGCCGTTGCGGTTCCTTTAATCTTACCAAGGGTATCATTGTAAGGAACCCTATTACTGCCGCAATGATTATAAGAATACGAAAATCAAGCCTCAAGACCCAGTAGAGAAGCAATACCAGAAGAGAGCCCAGTATTGCCCCAGTTGTATCCATCATCCTGTGCAGACCAAAACCGATTCCTTCGTGGTGAGGCATATATTCGGCTATCAGGGCATCTCTTGGGGCATTGCGCATCCCCTTCCCTATCCGTTCGAGCAAGGTAAAGACTACTGCCAGAGGCCAGGACTTGGATATCGCCAACAAGAGCTTGCATACAGAAGAAGATAGGTATCCAGTTATGATGAATGGTTTTCGCTTGCCCTTGCTGTCTGATATGTAACCAAAGAACATCTTAAGGATATTGCCGAGCCCATCTCTCAAGCCACCCAATGCGGCTATGACTATCCCACCTGCCCCCAGAGACTGAAGGAACATAGGCAATATAGGCATAATCATTTCACTGGAGATGTCGTTTAGAAGACTCGTCCAGGCCAGCAACCAAATATTTCTGTCTATCTTAGGTAATTTCCCTTTGTCCATACCCACCCCTTATCCGGTTTGTTTCTTAAAGGCATTCCAATAATAATTCGTCTCTATCATATAGTCAATAAATTCCTTATTCAACTTATCCATATCTATCTTTCCGTATGCAGTAAACCTAGGATAAGACAATCTAAAGGCCTTATAGAAATCGTTGCCTGTCTTCATCCTCCAGCAAAATGTGGAGAAGTAGTTCTTGGGAAATCTGGTAAGAAGGAAATCAATAAAAAGACAGCTTTCAGCATAGAATAGGTTTGCTGTCTCCTTGTCCA